>CAZCGG010000125.1:1290-13243 GCA_964498135.1 uncultured Candidatus Moduliflexus sp. | reverse complement strand
GCTGTTTTAAAAGATCATAAACAACACGGTAGCCCCGCCCCTACGTGGCGGGACATTGGCGCATATTCCCGCCACATAGGGGCGGGGCTACCGTGTTGTCCGTTTTATGAGGAACACGCGCAACTTTTAAAACAGTGTCTAAGGACGGCAATTTTCAGGAGCGCGGCGAAGCAGGGGCGTTCAATTGAACGCCCCTGCAATGAGCCGCAACGAGGGCAATCATTCGGCGGGCGGCTCTGGCAGGCGTTCGACTTTGATTTGCAGAATGCGGTGCTTATCGGCTTTCAACACCGTAAATTTCAGGTGGCGATAGGTGATGACGTCCTGCTCTTGCGGAACGTCGCCGGAAATGGCGAACAGCAGCCCGCCGACGGTATCGAATTCCTGCTGTTCAATGCCGAGATCGCCGACAATGGCCTCAAATTCGTCAATCGCGGCTTTGGCGTTGACTTCAAAAGTGTTCTCATCAATCCGGCGAATCGGCTCGGCGTCGTGTTCGTCATGCTCGTCGGCGATGTCGCCGAAAAACACGCTCAACACGTCCTCGATGGTCACGATGCCCGCCGTGCCGCCATATTCGTCAATCGCAATGGCGATATGCACTTTGCTGGCCTGAAATTCGCGCAGCAATGTCCGAATTTGCTTGGTTTCCGGCACGAAATACGGCGGCCGCATGATGGCCGTCACGGTCGCAGACGCGCTGTCCGTCCCCCAAAAGCGCAGCATGTCTTTCATATAGGCGATGCCGATGATTTGGTCAACCGTGCCGTGATAAACCGGAATCCGTGAATGCCCCTTTTCTAAGGCGAGCAGGCGAAAATGCTCCAGCGTGGCGGATTCTTCGACCGCGACAATATCAATGCGCGGCACCATGACTTCCCGGACAATGCTGTCCTGAAAGTCGCGGAAATGCTCGATAAGTTCCTTTTCTTCTTGCCTCAACGGCAGCGACGTATTCTCGGCGGCGTCCGTTTCGATGACTTGCCGCGTTCGAGCGCGGCGCGGCTGACTCCGCCAGAAAATCAGCAGCAGGCAGATAAACGTCAGCAGCAGGATAGCGAAATGTTCGGCAGAAAGCGCATTCATACGGTGTGATCAGGAAAACGAATCTCGTTCAGCAATTGCTGCTCAAGGGCTTCCATGCGCTGCGCCTCCTCGTCCGTCTCGTGGTCGTAGCCGAAAAGATGCAAGATGCCATGCAGCAGAAGAATCGAAAGTTCCCGCTCAAATGAATGTCCGCGCTCATCGGCCTGCCGCCACGCGGTTTCCGTCGAGATGATGATATCCCCCAAAATCGTCGGCGCGCCCGCGTCGGCGTTCACAACCGGCGACGGCGTTTGCGCTTCTAACAGGGCGAATGACAGCACGTCGGTCGGACGGTCAATCTTGCGATACTCCCGATTCAGTTGGTGAATTTCTTCGTCATGGACAAACGCAATGCTTAATTCGCAGGCGTCTTCGGCGCGCAACGCCGTCAACACGGCTTGCGCAAATTGCCGCACCTGCGAAAGATTGACATCATGCGCCTCTTGGCGATTCGTGATAAAAATATTCATGTCCCCTATTCCTTTGAACCTGTCTGCCGCTTTTCCTCCGACCGTTCATACGCCTCGATAATATCCTGAACGAGAGGGTGACGCACGACATCATGCTTTGAAAAATAGACAAATTTCAGCTTTTCGACATCTTTTAAAATGACCTGCGCTTCTTTCAGCCCCGATTTTTTGTCGTTCGGCAAATCAATCTGCGTCACGTCGCCGGTCACGACAGCTTTGGAATGATAACCCAAGCGCGTCAAGAACATTTTCATCTGCTCGGAAGTCGTGTTCTGCGCTTCGTCTAAAATGATGAACGAATCGTTCAGCGTGCGTCCGCGCATGAAGGCAATCGGCGCGATTTCAATCAGGCCGCGCTCCACCATTTTCTGGGCGCGCTCAATATCCAGCATATCGTACAGTGCGTCATAGAGCGGGCGCAGGTACGGATTGACCTTTTCGTACATGTCGCCGGGCAAAAAGCCCAATTTTTCGCCCGCTTCCACCGCAGGCCGCGTGAGAATAATCCGGCTGCATTGCTTATGGTGCAGCGCGGCAATCGCCATCGCCATCGCTAAATAGGTTTTGCCCGTGCCTGCCGGGCCGATGCCGAAAACAAGATCATATTCCTTAATTGCTTCGATATATTGCTTCTGCACGAGGCTTTTCGGACAGACGCCCGTTTTTCGGGACGATAATTCAATCGAATGCAGATACACATCAAGCAGTCGGGCGTCCCGGTCTTGCGAAAGAATTCGGATCGCGGATTGCACGTCTTTTCCGCCGATAGCGTAGCCGCGCGCGGATAATGTCGTCAACTCCTCGACGATGCGCTCCACGAACAGCACGTTCTGCTCTTCCCCTTTCAGCGTTAATTCGTTGCCGCGATTGAATAAGGATATTTGGAAGGTCTGTTCCAGCAGTTTGAGATTTTCGTCGTACTCTCCAAGAAAATTCTGCAAAAATTTCCCGGGCGGAATCACAATCACTTTTTGATAAATCGAACTCACGCGCATCCTTTCTTCTGTTGAATTTGAGAAATTATTGATGACCGCAGACCAGACCTGACAGGTTTTTAAAACTTGTCAGGTCTCTTATCAATAAAACAAGAACAGGGACTCAAAGAACATCCCGCTTCGTTCTTCGAAGTCCCTGCTGCGAGTCACAAGCCGTTGTCTAACGGTCACGAATTATTTGCCATCATGCAGGCTCCAGGCTCCTCTGCGTTTCGCAAATTTGATGGCTTCGCTTTTCATGTCGTCGGTCAAATCCGGTTCGCGCGGAATGGTGAAATTCTGATCCGGGAAAATCAAATCAGGGTCTTTAATCTGCGCGCGGTTCGCTTTGTAAATGACCGGCCACTGGAACGGATCGCCATAAATCTGTTTGTATTCGGCAATCCACCACAGCGTTTCCCCTTTAATGACGATATGATTCGTGGGGTACGGGCGCGGCGTGGCGCCTGGGTCTTGAATCGAACCGGCAATCTGACGCGCCTGATTCGACTGCTGATCGCCGCCGACTTGTTTGGCGACTTGTTCGGCTTCTCTGGCTTTGGCTAACGCGGATTCCGCAAGTTGTTTCGCGTTGACGAAATCGCCCGCTTCATAGGCATTTTTAGCTTCTTGCAGCGTCCGCTGCGCATCTTCCATCTGCGCTGGGGCATACGTGTATGCGCCCGCTTGGTTAGCCGCATTCAACGCGCTTAACGCCATGTTGTAAATTTCCTGCGCGCCGCGATTCATCGAATTTTTATTCTGGACGGCGCTGGCATGGGCTTCACGCGAAAGTTTCTGCGCATCCATCGCCTTTTCGCGCGCTTGGCGATATTTTTTCTGTTCCATCAGCTTCGTGGCTTGATTCAGCGCATCTTCCGCGCTCAAAAACTGTTCGGACGCATAGGTTTGCGCTCCGGCATCAGTTGCTCCTTGGAAGGCAAGTTTTGCGTCGCTCATTTCCTGCGTCGGCGGTTTTGCGCATCCGCCAAACGAGAACATGACGAGCAGAGCCGCAATCATCAATGCCCCCATCCTTCCATATACGGTTTTCATGTTGTACACCTCCACTTCATTGTGAATAAATAGCTGACATACGCTTCTTAAACAGTCAATTCTCAACCATCGAGAATGTCTTCATTTCACTATGCTTATACTATAAACTCCTACATCCCTTGTCAACAGAAAAAACAAAAAATTTAGCAGCGCGGCAAAAGATTATTCTTTGGCCGTTTGAAACGTGCGAATCCGCAATTCCTGCAATTGCTGAATGCTGACGCCCGATGGCGCGCCGGAAAGCAGGCAGGTCGCTTTCTGCGTCTTGGGGAACGCGATCACGTCCCGAATGGATTCGGTTTTGCACAGCAGCATCATCAGCCGGTCAAAGCCGAACGCCATGCCGCCGTGCGGCGGAACGCCGTAAGACAGCGCGCGCAGCAAGAAGCCAAATTTCGCCTCCGCTTCCTCCGCGCCGATGTTCAGCAGCGAAAAGATTTTTTGCTGAACATCCCGGCGGTGAATTCGCAGGCTGCCGCCGCCGATTTCGTAACCGTTCAACACCATGTCATAGGCTTTGGCGCGCACACGGGCGGGATCGGTGTCCAACAGCGGCAGATCTTCGTCCATCGGCGCGGTAAACGGATGATGCACGGCTTGCAAGCGCCCTTCGGTTTCATCGAATTCCAACAACGGAAAATCCACGATCCAGAGGAAGCGCAAATCGTCTTCACGAATCAGTTGCAACTGCCGCGCAAGATGTTTCCGCAAGTTGCCGAGCGAGGCGGCGACGACTTTCGGCGCATCCGCGACAAACAGCAGCAAATCGTTCGGTTTGGCGTCAAACCGCGCTTGAAGTTCCCGCAAGCGTTCTGGCGAGAAAAATTTCGTCAGCGACGATTGCAGCGAGCCGTCTTCCGCGACTTTGAACCATGCCAGCCCTTTCGCGCCGAAATTCTTGACGAACTCAGTCAATTGATCAATATCTTTGCGCGACAAATTGCCGCCCTGCGCGACGTTGATGCCTTTGACCTGCCCGCCGCCTTGCAGCGCGTCGGCGAAGACCTTGAATTCGCATTTTCCGGCAATGTCCGCAATGTCCACAAGCTCCATGCCGTAGCGCAAATCAGGGTTATCCACGCCGAAACGGCCCATCGCCTCTTTATACGTCAAGCGCGGGAACGGCGTCTGCACCGTTGCGCCGCGCAGTTCGCCGAACATCAGCACCATCAGCGCTTCCATTTCGCCGAAAAACGTGTCAATATCCGGGAATGACGTTTCAATGTCAATCTGCGTGAATTCCGGCTGCCGGTCGGCGCGCAAGTCTTCGTCGCGGAAGCATTTGGCGATTTGAAAATATTTGTCGAGTCCAGAAATCATCAAAATCTGCTTGAACAACTGCGGCGATTGCGGCAGCGCGAAAAAATGCCCCGGATGCACGCGGCTCGGCACGAGATAATCGCGCGCCCCTTCCGGCGTGTTTTTCATTAAACACGGCGTTTCGACTTCGATGTAGCCGTGCGACGCTAAATAGTTCCGCGCCAACTGATAGGCTTGATGCCGCCGCAGCAAATTCTGCATCAACGCCGGCCGCCGCAAATCTAAAAAACGATATTGCAGGCGCAACTCCTCATTGGCCGACGTCGCGTCTTCAATCGGAAACGGCGGCGTCTCCGATTCGCTCAACAATTCGAACTCCGTCACGAAAACTTCGATTTCGCCGGTAGCGATGTTCGGATTCACCATGTCCGACGGGCGAAGTTCGACGCGGCCTTTCAGTCCGATGACATATTCCGTGCGAAGACGCTCGGCTTCCTGATGGCTGAGCGTATTGACTTCAGGGTTGAAGACGATTTGCACGATGCCCGTGCGGTCTCGCAAATCCACGAAAATAATACCGCCGTGGTCGCGTCGCCGGTTGATCCATCCATACAGCACAACCTCCTGCTGAAGGTCTTTTTTCCCCACTTCTGCGCAATAATGCGTTCTTTTCCACATACACAATTCCTCGAGAGAGCCATCCTCAATCAGTTACTCAAATAGCAAATCATTCGCATGCAAGCCTGTTGCGCGGATATTTGCCGAAAAGTCAAGATTTTTGTATTAGCGCAAGATTTTCTTCATCGTACATGGGAACGATATTTTCACGCAAATCCATTTTCCCTGAATGATTTTTCACAAAGACTTCGCCGGTGTCGCTGTAAAAATAGAGTGTGCGCCCTTTTTTCCCGCCGAGATCCATGCTCGTGACCGTCAACCGGCACTGCCCCAGCGTTTCATAGGCGACTTCAATATTGGTTTCGCCGACGGTTTTCACGACATTGGACACGCCCAAAATGTTCGATCCGCCAAATAGTTTCACCTCGATTTCGCGCGTCGGAATGTTTTTTTTCCGAAACGCATTCGTCATGTAATGAATGCAGCACGAGACGTATTTAAAGGGGTTTTCGCCGGAAACTTTCGCAAAACACGGCTTGGGGCAGGTATCGCTGCACGGAATGCCCCCGAAATCGGCGGGCGTCCCTAATTGCGCATGCGCAATCGCGCCGAGGCGGCTCGGCGCATGATAAAAAATGATCGCCAAACATGACCCAACGACCGTCCAAATCACCGTCGGCGTGTTGGCGATATGCAACTCTCCCGGATATAGGGTCACGCATTCATATTCAAACGCACTGTTCATTAGAATTGTTCCCGCCGCAGAAGCGCGAACGCTTCTGAGACGGCAAACCAACGCGAAATGAAAAATAATAAAAAAGACTGTTCGGGGTATGGAAACCCCACAATTTTATAACAACTTGAACTTCTCTGACAGAAAGAACCTCCGCTTCTCCAAGAAACGGAGGTTCTCGGCATGGCCTCTGAAAATTTTGAGGGCATCTTCCATAGTTATCGCATCCTGTCAACTCTAAATATGCAAAATCATGCGCCGTGATTTATTCGTTGTCAAGTCCACTGTATTTTTCTCTTGACATGCCTGTCATTTATCGGTACGGTTAAGACATTACGACAACGCCGCCGTCAACTTTTCCAGCCACCGGGACGACACTATGGCACGAAACAGCAAAGAAGTCAACATCGGCGATATTCTTCGAGAAGCCGGGCTGATCTCTCCGGCGCAGCTCGCCAGAGCGTTCCAAGAACAGCATTCTACCGGCTCAAGCCTTGTCGAAATTCTGACCAAAAAACGCTACATTTCGCTGCAAAGCCTCGTGGATATTCTCACCTACGAAATTCCCCTGCCGTTTGGCGGCAATGATGCCGATAAAGCCTTAAAAAACCTGCTGTTAGGTTCGGGAATCGCCACCGAAGACGAATTGCAGCACCTCATTGACGAATCGGAATTGGGGCAAATGTTAGTGCGCAGCAACCAGCTCAAAAAATTTCAATTGGAGCTTGCGCGGCAGGAACAGGCCAAAAGCGGCCTGCCGCTGTGGCGAACGCTCATCAATCTGCGCTTTTTGACGCCAAACGACATGTACGCGGTGTTGAAAGATCAAATGTATCGCGCCCACTATCCGAATTTAGACGAATTTGTCGGCGAAATTTTAGTCAACACCAAGCAGTTAAGCAAAGAGCAACTGAAAGAAGCGCAGCAGAAGCAGATCGACACCGCGAAATCGCTGGGGAAAATTCTGATTGAAGAAGGGCTGATTTCCGCCGCAGGGCTGGCAAACGCGCTCGGCGATTCGCTGAAAATTCCCGTCATTGACCTCGCCGCCGCCGACATCGAGCTTGAGGCCGCCGCGCTGCTGCCGGAAAGCTATCTCCGCGAACATCACGCGCTGCCGTTCAAAAAAGAGCGCGGCGAGGACGAACAGCCGCCGCGCCTGCTTGTCGCCATGATTGACCCGCTCGACATTGCCGCGCGCGACAATATCGGCTTGATGACCGGCTGCGACGTGATGCCCGTGCTGACGACCGAAAAAGCGTTGGCGGAAAAACTCGCGCAACTCTTCCCTGAAGAGTCGGTGCAGGGGATTCTTTCCCGCGAACAGGCGTTGAAACAGCCGCCGACCGACGGCCAGCCGCTCCGCGCATCGGTCATACCGTTCATCGAAACCGATGAGCGCTCCGTCGTCAAGCTCGTCACGGCGATCATCGAAGGCGCGATCAACGGCAATGCCACCGATATTCACCTTGAGCCGCAAGCCAATGAAGAACTGCGCGCGCGCTATCGCATTGACGGCCTGCTCCATGACGTGCTGACCATCTCGAAACAGGCGCATCCAATGGTGATTTCCCGCATCAAAGTGCTGGCCGACATGGATATTACGGAGCGACGGCAGGCGCAGGACGGGCATATCACCATGCCGTTCGGCAACGTGGAATATTACATGCGCATCGGCACGCTGCCGACGAAATTGGGCGAGCGGCTCGTCATCCGGCTGCTGAACGAACGCCGGGTGTTGACCGGCTTGAAGCAGTTGGGCTTCGAAGCCGACGATTTGCGCTTAGTCGAGCAATTCATCGCTATGCCTTATGGCATGATTCTTGTGACCGGGCCGGTCGGCAGCGGCAAAACCACGACGCTGTACGCCGCGTTGAATGAAATCAATATTCTGACCAAAAGCCTGATTACAATTGAAGATCCGGTTGAATATCAACTGCCCGGCATCACGCAGGTCGAAGTTGATCCGAAAATCGGCTTGACGTTCGCCGCCGGGCTGCGCGCGATTTTGCGGCAAGACCCGAACACGCTGATGGTCGGGGAAATCCGCGACCCGGAAACCGCGTCGGTGGCGATTCGCGCCGCCTTGACCGGCCAGCAGTTGTTCAGCACGCTGCACACGCAGGACGCCGCCGGAGCGATTACCACGCTGTCCTATCTCGGCGCGCAGCCGTTCTGGATTGCGAGCGCGCTGGTCGGCGTGATTGCGCAGCGCTTAGTCCGCACAATCTGCCCGCATTGCAAAGAGCGGTATCGCCCGGAGCCGCGCTTGCTCAAGCTGCTCCAGCTTGAGCAGGACGCGGCAATGGAATTCACGCATGGCAAAGGGTGCGAAAAATGCTTTCATTCCGGCTATTTCGGGCGAACCGGCATTTTCGAAGTGATGAACGTGAACGAAGCCTTGCGCGAGCAGATCGTCAAACAAATCCCGGAAGCCACCTTGAAAGAGCAGGCGATTTTTCAAGGCATGCATACGTTGAAAACCAGCGGCATCCAAAAAATCACGCGCGGCGAAACCACTGTTGAAGAAACGCTGCGCGTGATTTTATGAACTCACTCATGTGACGCAGTATCACTGAAAACTCCCCTCTTGGGAGGGGCGGGGGTGGGTTGAGGCTGAGTTCACATCACCCACCCCTTGCCCCTCCCAAGAGGGGAATACGCGGTCGATGGGTCGAATCGTCTGCGTAAGTCCTAAGAAAATTAAATTGAGATGCAAAAGGAGTTTCCGCTTGTGGCGCAACTCTTCGGAAAGCGTTGCGAAACAGAGGAAGAAACACGCATGAACGAACAAATTCAGGACGCTCAGCAAGCGCGGCAAACCGAACCTGGCTTGACGACGAATGCTCCAGAAACCCCGCAAGCCGGGGCGGGAGGCAACCTTTCACCGCGATCCCATGCCATCGGCGTCAACGCGGTCGCCATTTTCTGCCGCCAGCTTTCCACGTTAGTCAATGTCGGCATTCCGCTCTTGAAATGCCTGCAAATCCTGTATCAGCGCACGACGCACCCGCGCTTGCAAGGGGTCATTCGCCAACTCTCGCAAGACATCGAGCAGGGGCATTCTTTTTCGGCGTCGCTTGAAAAATTCCCCAAAATTTTCTCGCCGTTTTTTATCAACATGATGAAAGTCGCCGAAAAAGGCGGCTCGCTGGACGATTCGCTGAAAAACGTCGCCGATGTCATGGAAAAAGAGGATTTGATTCGCCAAAAAGTGCGCGACGCGCTGCTGTATCCCGTCATTACGCTCGGCATGGGGCTGTTCGTCCTCATCATCTTAATCGCGGTCGTCGTGCCGATGTTTCAGGATTTATACACGCAGCACAATTTCGAACTGCCTTGGCCGACCAAGTTGCTGCTGACTATCGGCGATCCGCGCCTGTTCTGGATGTGGCTGCTGCTGATCGGCGGCGGCGCGTTTTTCTTCTTCGTGTATTTGAAAACCCATGAAAATCAAGCGTTTTTTGACCGGAACAAGCTGAAAGTCCCGATTTTCGGGGCGTTATTTACGAAATTGTACGTGTCGCGCTTTTCCAGAAATTTAGGCACGCTGTTGCGCGGCGGCGTTCCCATGCTGCAAGCGCTCGATGTCGTGAAAACCACGTCGGAAAACTTGATTGTGCAGGACACGGTGGAGCGGGTGATTCATCACGTGGAACGCGGCGGACGCGTCGAAGAGCCGCTGCGCGAAGCCGATATTTTCCCCGACGTGGTGGTTGACATGCTGGCGATTGGGGAAGAAGCCGGAAAATTAGACGTGATGCTGTTTAAAGTCGCGGAGTTGTACGACGGCGAAATTGATCGCAGCATCAACACGTTAGCCTCGTCGCTGCAACCCGTTCTGATTGTCGCGCTCGGATTTTTAACCGCGTTCGTGGCCGCCGCGATGTTTTGGCCGTATTTTCGGATGGCTGAACTGTTTGGAACAGGCTTTTAGCCTCTCATCAGGGAGATCGTTATGAAACAAAGCAGAACAATCGGTTCGATCTTGCTGGATGTCGAACTTGTGACGCAGAAAGACATTGATCACGCGCTGGAACTGCAAAAGCAATCCGGCAAGCGGCTGGGAGAAGTGCTGGTGCAGTTGGGCGTGGTGTCCGATGACGACATTCGCTGGGCGTTGGCGGAACAATTGAATCTCCCCTATGTGAACATCCGCAAAGATCAGATTGACGCGGATGTCGCCATGCTGCTGCCCGAAAAACTCGCCCGGCGCTACCATGTCATTCCGATTCTGAAAATCGAACATGAATTGACGGTGGTGGTTGACGATCCGCTCAATACGACGATTATCAACGATATTGAACGCATCACGAAATGCGCCGTCAAGATTTCGTTAGGCCGCACGTCGGATATTTTGCTGGCGATTGACGAAATTTACGGATCGCCGCAGGAACGCCGCCACCCGGAGCAAGAGACGCCGCCGCATTTCGTCTCGCGCTGGTTTAATGAAGAAGAAATTCAGCGCATTCTCAATGATCTTTCCGGCCAGACGCTCATGGATTTTCTGCTCGGCCACGCCTTCGAGCATGGCGTGTCGCGGATTTATTTTCAGCCGGGCGACGAGGCGTGCCACATCAGCTATCGCATGAACGGCGTGCTGCAAGAGCAAATCCGGCTGAGCCAAGAGTGGTATTCGATCTTGATTTTCCGCTTGAAAATCAGCGCGGATTTGGAGATGACGAAAACGCAGCAGCCGCAATACCGGGAATTTCTTTATCAAGAAGCCGTGAGCGCGCAGGAGGCGGAGACTGCCCGTCCGACGGTCGCCATGTCCCTTTCGATTCTTCCGACGGAAGCGGGGGAAACACTGGTGTTGAACGTGATTCACCGCCCGGTTGACCATCTTTGGGAACAAGCGCGCAGCGAAAGCATCGCCGAGCTTCAAGACCCGGAATTGGCCGAGCTTCATGCGTTGGAAGCGCGTCTGCCCTATTGGAAATCCGGCGCGATTTTCGTCGGCGGCAGCCCGCATTCCGACGTGCTGCGCGCCTGCTACGGCCTGCTGAACGCCTATAATCCCACGCAGAAAAAGATCGTCACGCTGGAGGCTTCCGCCGAGTACCGCGCGAATGAATATTATCAAATCCGCTATGTCGGCGGCAAATATTCGCATCTTCCCGCGAACGCCGCGCCGTTGAAAACAAACGATGCGCTGGACGGGGCGATTTCGCTTGCCAGCATTGCGAATCCAGCGCAGCAGCAGTTAGCGACGTGGCTCAACATGCTCCGCCCGCAGGAAATGGACGTGCTGTTCGTGGACAAAATTGAGCATGAAGTCGTCGCCGCCCAGTGCCTGGACGCCGCCGGGCATGCCGCGCTGCTCGGCATGATGGAATTGCCGACGACGCGCGAGATGCTGGCATATCTGCTGCATCATCAGGCCAACCTGTCGCTGCTGACGACGCGCGTTCACGCGCTGATCGCGCAGCAATCGGTGCGCCTGCTGTGCCAAGCGTGCAAACAGCCCGATCAATCGGACATCGGCAAGCAGTTTCTCGCGCAATGGCCTGCGGCTGAAGGCGAAACGCCGACGCTGTACGCGCCGGTCGGCTGCCCCGAATGCCAGATGAGCGGCTATCAACGGCATGTCGCGCTGGTCGAAGTGCTGCGCATGGAGGCGTGGCTGAAAGACATGCTGAGCGCGGGCGCGTCTGTCAGCGAGATGGAACGCGCCGCCGTCGCGCATGGCGTCCGCCTGCTGCGCGATAAAATGAAGTCGCTGCTTTTCGCCGGGCGCACGTCTATCGAAGAAG
>CAZCGG010000125.1:0-1190 GCA_964498135.1 uncultured Candidatus Moduliflexus sp. | reverse complement strand
GCGTGGAACGAGAAGAGGTGGCTGCTATGGCGGAAATTGACGCGCTGCTTGCGCAGGCGGTGGCGCTGAACGCTTCAGACGTGCATGTCATGACCGGCTCGCCGCCGATGTGCCGCATTCACGGCATGCTTGAAAAAATGGGCGACGCCGAGGCAGTGACCGACGACCTCGCCCATCGGCTGTTTTGGGAGATACTGAATGACCGCCAGCGCGAGCAGTTCGAGCAGCGCCGCGATGTGGATTTTGCTTATGAAATCCCCGACATCGGGCGGTTTCGCGTCAATATTTTCCGGCAGGCGCGCGGCCTCGGCGCGGTCTTGCGCATTATCCCCCGCGACATCGCGCCGCTTGAAGCGCTGCATCTTCCCCGCGCCGTCGCCGATTTTACGCGGCTCTCCAGAGGGTTAGTCCTCGTCACCGGCCCGACCGGCAGCGGCAAATCCACGACGTTGGCGGCCATGATTGATTATATCAACCGCCACCGCAAAACGCATATTCTCACCATTGAAGACCCCATCGAATTTCTGCACGCCAACAAGCTCAGCCTGATTAACCAGCGCGAAGTTGGGACGCATTGCGAATCGTTCAGCAGCGCGCTGCGCTCGGCGTTCCGCGAAGACCCGGATGTCATCCTGATCGGCGAAATGCGCGACTTGGAAACCATTTCGTTAGCCATTACCGCCGCCGAAACCGGGCATCTCGTCTTTGGCACGCTGCACACGGGCAGCGCGGCGAAGACGATTGACCGGATGATTGATGTGTTTCCGACCGAACAGCAGTCGCAGGTGCGGACGCAGTTGTCCGAATCGCTCAGCAGCGTCATCGCGCAGCAGCTTTTGCGGCGCGTGGACGGGAAAAGCCGCGTGGCCGCCGTTGAAATTTTGGCGGGTGTGCCGGCGTTGGCGCATCTCATTCGGGAAGGCAAGACGTTTCAAATTTCCTCGATTATCCAGACCGGGCGGCGCGAGGGCATGCAAACGATGGATCAAGCGATTGTCGAACTGCTGAAACAGGGGCAAATCAGCCCGGAAGAAGCGTATGACACATGCGTGGATCGGGAGACGTTCCACCGGTATGTCGGGAAAATGTAACGCGCCGCTACGTAAAGTTTTTGAAGACGAGATTTCCTTGACAAATCACAACAGGCAACTGAGGAGATGCGGAAGCGTGTCACGACAGTCGAAATCATC
>CAZCGG010000124.1:9611-13260 GCA_964498135.1 uncultured Candidatus Moduliflexus sp. | reverse complement strand
TGAATCGTTGGTGTATTCAGCGATTTTTGTCAATCACTATTTAGGGATATACTCTAAGGTATCTAAAAGAATATTTTGTTGTTGGGTAATCAGACTATAAATGATGGCGGTCAATAAATGTCGCATACTATCTTCTAATTTGTTCGTGTTCTCCAGATAAAAAGCAAGATGTTGATGAGATATTGCGCGGCCAGACGGATCGGGCAGCCGGTTGCGAATTGACAACGCTTGCCGTGCCAGCGCGATGGCCTGCGCGAGATCGCCGCGCTCCTTCCAAATACTCGCCAGCGCGGAAAGATCGGAGGCTTGGCCGCTTAAATCGCCTGCTTCACGATCTACGGCTAAACATTCTTCCACGACGCGCTGCGCCTCCGCCAACCACCCCAACTTCATCAACGGCCCATACTGATTGTAACGGGTGCGCGCTTGTTCCCGTTGGCTCGCGCCCATCTCGCGCTTCGTCTGCTCGATCTCGGTCAGCAGCGTCAGGCAGGCGTCCCAGCGTTTCAATGTATGATTGGCTTGATGGGCAACGTCCAGACCGCTCACCAAAGCCCGCGCCAACAAGACCGGATCCGGCGCGTCCGCGACCGTCTCGCCCGCGCGCGCCCGCGCCCACCAGCCGCGCGCGGCGTTTAAGCGCGTTTCAATCTCCGGCAGCGCGGCCGCGGCGTTCCCCTGATATACGTCAATCCGCAGCGCCTCCAATTCGCTGCCGATGATTTCAACTTGCGGGCGTCCGGCCTTGCGCGTGGCGTCGGCCTCGCGCAAGCGCATCGCCTTGGCTGCGTCTAATTGGCCGCACATCAGCAACGCATTCGCCCAGTTGCCGCAAATCACGCCGACATCCGCCCAATGTCCGGCGTCTTCGGCTTCGGCGGCGGCCTGCGCGTAGAACGGCAGCGCGTGATCTGGCTGGCCGGCCAGCCGCAACGCATCCGCGAGATTCACGCGCAATGCCCAGCGTTCCCGGCCCGCCGGAACTTGCTCGGCGACGGCCTGCAATTCGGCAATCACGCCGCGCAGCAGCGCCGGGTCGCTCGCGCCGTTCACGAGCCAACTGGCAAAACCGCTCAATTTATCGAACGCCTGCGTGCGGGCGAGGTAGGTCAGGCCGCGCCGTCCCGCCTCGTTCGCCGCGTCCATTGCGTTTTCTTGTCCTGATCTCCAAAAATGTTCAAACAGCGCGGCATAGCGTTCGCCGTAGGCGATCCGGATCTGCGTCTCCGTCCGGCCGCCCCGTTCCGCCTCATGCGTCCGCATCCACGCCGCCATCCGTTCCCGCACCAATTCATGAAACGCAAACGTCTCGTCCGTCTCCGTCACAAGCCCGCAGCCGGTCAATTCCGCTAAAAGCGGCTTCATCGAAATCCGTTCGCCCTGAGCGTGTCGAAGGGCGGCGTGATCTTGTCCTTCGACACGCTCAGGACGAACGGTGTTCCAGAGATCTTCAAGCACGAACGCGGGCGTCGGCTCATTCGCCTGCGTCAGCGTCCACAACAGCCGCCGCGCCGCCGGAGTCAGCCGCGCAATCAGGAGATCAATCGAGCCGGTCGCCGCGTCCTCTAAATATTGCCGTTCCGCGTCCCGCTCGCGCGCGGATTTGGCCGCCGCAAACAATTCCGGCAGCCGCTCCCAGCCCGTCTGCGCCAGCGCGTTCAGCGTGTCGCGCAATCTTTCGCGCTGATCCGCGAACGCGGCCAGCCGGTTCATAATCAACGGATGCCCCCGCGAAATATCGAGCAGGCGGCGCGCCAACTCGCGCCCGTCGTCGTCCGCGAAAAAGAGCGCGGCGAGTTTCGGGTGGCTGGTGATGTATAAGCCGAGTTCGCTCTGCGGCAGCGGCCCAAGGCGCAGCCATAAGACTTCCGAAAAGACTTCCGAAGTCTCGCAGACTTCGGAAGTCTGCTGCGTCTCAACGCCGCCGGCATAAGGCGGGAAGTCAGCAGCAGCCGCGAGCACGTGTCCGGCAGTTCGCGGCAGAGTTCGCGCAGCAGCGCGTCCCAGCGCGGGTCTTTGCACGGGCAGCCTTGCGCCTGCGCCGCCGCCAAATTCGTCTCGAAATTATCGAGGACGAGCAGGATATCCTCGTCGCGCAGCGCCTCAATCAGATTTTGCCGCATCTTGTCGTAACGGGCTTCGCCTTTCAAATGTGAACCGGTCTCCAAAAACACCTTATCGAATGGCGACGATTCGCATTTTTCACGATAGGTCGCGCTGGCGTTGTTCAACTTGAAATCCATTTGGCGATAAAATTCGTCCAGTGTCAGTTCCGATTTCGCCTGAAACGCGAAGACGTAATCGAAGCGGCTGAACCAGAGGTGAATCGCCTCCGCCGCGAGCGCGGTTTTGCCCATGCCCGCCATGCCCTGAATCAGGGCGACGGCGGGCGCGCCCGATGAAATCACGCGGCGCGTCGAGTTCAGGGCTGCCGCCGGGCAGCAACGGCTGCGGCTGCGGACGCGCCTTTTCCAATTGCTTGCTGCGCTTGCTGACCGGATGCAGCCGCCGCCCGGCCTGCCCGAACATGAGCGGCGTGGCGTGGTTGATTGCGCCGAGTCGCGCCGCGTCGGGCGCTTTCAGCAAATCCGCGCGCGCCAATGCCAGCGCGTCGTCGGTTGTCCGATTGCCCTGCTCCGCGCCCGGATCCGCCAACAGCCGCTTGTAAAATTCGCAGGCCAAGCGGCGGGCGTACATGTCGCCGACTTCGTAGCGCATGGCGATGACCTGCGGAATGCCCGCCCGCAACAGCGCGAGCGCGGCGCCGGTGTAGCCCGCCGGATTGTCCAAAATATCCGGCAGGACGGGCAGCGGCGTCTGCTTGCCGTCCGTCCGCCGCCCCAACATGGCGGCCTGAAAATCCGCCCAACTGCGAATATCCACGAACGCACCGGAAAGGCAGGCCGAGAGAAAGACGATTTGCGGCATGAAGCCGCCCGCGTCATCGAACAGCCGCGCCAAATCCTCGCCGGAAATCTCCTCTTTGCCGCCGTCTTCGCCGCGCAATTCCAGAAAATTCAGGCGGCCGTGGCCGCTTCAATGCACGAGATGATAGCCCTGCGCGGCCGTGATCTGCTCGGTCAGCGCGGCGCGGGTCACGCCATGACACAGCACGTCAATCTGCGCGCGCTTTTTCGGCAGAATCTCGCGGTAAAACAGGTCGAGAAGTTCCTGCCGCTCCTGCCGCATGGCTAACGGACGCGAACCGGGCGCTTCGGCAAAAACTAACAGCACGCGCAGCGTGTCGTCGGACGCCGCCGCGCGCATCGCCGGATCGCCCTCCGCCGTGTCCGCCGTCACCATGCGCGTAATGATCGCGCATTCCATCAAGCTCGGCTTGTCCGGCGCAAGCCGCGCGATTTCGTAGGGGACGCGGGCGAACGCCGCCGCCAGAGGATCCGCGCCGGTTGGCGGCAATTTGACCAACAGCGTCCGGCGTTGGCGCGAAGCGGTCAACTCGCGCATGATGTCCGCCCCTAAGACTTCTTGGCCGAGAAACACGCCGAGCCGCGTCAAAATCTGGTCGGCGATTTCCGGCTTGCTCGCGCCCTCGCGCAGCAGTTGCTCTTCGTAACGCTCGACATGGCGGCGCGTGTCGAAGATGCCTTCCCAAGCCGCCGCGCGCTCCGGCGTCACCGCGATTTCATGG
>CAZCGG010000124.1:0-9511 GCA_964498135.1 uncultured Candidatus Moduliflexus sp. | reverse complement strand
CGCCGCCCCCATTTCGCTTCCGGCAGCAGAAACAGCATGGATTCGTAATGCGCGTTGAAGAGCAGGTAAAAGCTCTCATCGCGGATGCGGCGGCCTTTGCGGTCTGGATAATAAATCCCGTCGCCGTTCAGAAACACGCCGAACGCTTTGGCCGCGCTGTTCAGCCAGTCCTGCGCCCGCATTTCCCGGCCATGAGGGACGAACCAGGCAATGTCGTTCGCGCCGCCGTCAACCGGCAGCCCGCTAAACCAATCTTTGCGCCGGAAAATCGGGTGCGCCCGGCGCAGGCGGATCAACATCTGCGCGAACTTGAGCAGCGCGGCGTCCGTCGCGCCCCAATCGAGCCACGAAATGTCGTTGTCCTGACAATAGGCGTTATTGTTGCCGCGCTGCGTCCGCCCCCATTCATCGCCCGCGAGCAGCATCGGCACGCCCTGCGAGAGCAGCAGCGTCACGAGGAAATTTTTCTGCTGCTTGCTTCGCAGCGCCAACACGTCCGCGCGCGTCGTTTCGCCTTCCGCGCCGCAATTCCACGAGCGGTTATGGCTTTCGCCGTCGCGGTTGTCTTCGCCGTTGGCGGCGTTCTGCTTGTGATTGTACGAGACGAGATCGCGCAGCGTGAAGCCGTCGTGCGCCGTGATGAAGTTGATGCTGGCGGTCGGATGGCGGCGGTCATGCTGATAGAGATCGGAACTGCCGGTGAAGCGCGAGGCGAATTCCGAGAGCGTGGCATCCATGCCGCGCCAATAATCGCGCGCCGCGTCGCGGTATTTGCCGTTCCATTCCGCCCAGCCCGCCGGAAAATTGCCGACTTGATAGCCGCCGTCGCCGACATCCCACGGCTCGGCAATCAGCTTGACGCGGGAAATGAGCGGGTCTTGGTGGATAATATCGAAAAACGCGCCGAGCCGGTCAACCGCGTAAAGCTCCCGCGCAAGGGCGGAGGCGAGGTCGAATCGGAAGCCGTCCACATGCATGTCCTGAATCCAATAGCGCAGGCTGTCCATAATCAGGCGCAGCACGTTCGGGTGCATCATGTTCAGCGTGTTGCCCGTGCCGGTGAAATCCATGTAATAGCGGCGCTGGTCGTGAACAAGCCGGTAATAGGCCGCATTGTCAATGCCGCGAAAGCTGAGCATGGGGCCGAGATGATTCCCCTCGGCGGTGTGATTATAGACGACATCCAGAATCACCTCGATTCCGGCGCGGTGCAGGGCTTTCACCATTTCCTTGAACTCCGCGACCTGCTCGCCGCCGACGCCGAACGCGGCAAAGCGCGTGTCCGGCGCGAAAAAGCCGATGGAGTTGTAGCCCCAATAATTGCGCAGGCCGCGATCTTGCAAATGGCGGTCAGAGACCGCGTAATGCACCGGCATCAGTTCAACGGCGGTCACACCGAGCCGCTTGAGATAGCGAATGACGGCGGGATGCGCCAACCCCGCATACGTTCCGCGCAAGCGCGACGGCACGGACGGATGGCGGCAGGTGAAGCCTTTGACGTGCGTTTCGTAGATGATGGTTTCATGAAGTGGAATGTTGGGCGGCTCATCGCCGCTCCAGTCGAAAAACGGGTCAATGACGACGGATTTGGGGATGTATGGCGCGCTGTCGCGGTCGTCGCGCGCAAAATCGGCGCGCGGATGGCCGAGCGTGTAGCCGAACGCGGCGTCGTGCCACTCAATCGCGCCCGCAATCGCCTTCGCATACGGGTCAATCAGCAGTTTCGCCGGATTGAAGCGATGCCCCTGTTCCGGCTGATACGCGCCGTGAACGCGATAGCCGTAGCGCAGCCCCGGCCGCGCCTGCGGCAGATAGACATGCCAGACGTGATTCGTGCGTTCCGTGACGGGAATGCGGGCGACTTCCTGCGCGCCGCCGCGGTCATCGAACAGGCAGAGTTCCACGCCGCTCGCATGTTCGGAAAAAAGGGCGAAATTCACGCCCCGTCCATCCCATGTCGCGCCGAGAGGCGACGGTTCTCCCGGCCACGTTTTCCACGCGCTTTGTTTCATAAAATTCCCCCTTTTTGGGCAAGCGAAACGTGCGAGAAGATGACGATGCTGCTGCATATACGTTGCGCGTTTCGGCGAGAAAGTCAAGGAAAACCACGACGCGGCGGGAGAATTTCTTGGCGCGGCTTGCCTTGTTAAACTCAATTTTTTATTTCTCGGTAGCCCCGCGCTACGTCGCGGGTTGGGGCGGATTCCCGCGACATAGCGCGGGGCTACCTTATAAAAATCGGCTTTTTTCAGAAATGGCACGAAGAACTTGACAAGTTTCAATAGGTTGCGCGGACAATGCGCGGAGAAATAACAAATTCCCCTCCAAATTTCCCAGACGGAAATCGGGGACAATGCGCGGAGAAGTGGCCGTTTTTCGCCATGAAAGGGCGGCGGAATAGACAACATATCCAGATGTTAAAACATCTGTCTATATCCCGCCGCCCCTTCAGTGCGGGAAATGGCTGAAAGCGTTTTATGTTGCAAGTTGAAAATTTACATGTCCGGTACGGCAACATCGAAGCCTTGCACGGCGTCTCGTTTCAGGTGAACGACGGGGAAATGGTCGCGCTATTGGGGGCGAACGGCGCGGGGAAATCCACGACGCTATTGAGCATCACGCGCCTGCCGCCGCCGGAAGGGCCAGTCATCACGCAGGGCGCGATTCGCTTTCGCGGCGAAGATTTGCTGAACGTGCCGCCGCATCTTGTCGTCGCGCAGAAAGGGATCGGCCTTGTGCCGGAAGGCCGCCATATTTTCGGAAATCTGACCGTGCTGGAAAATCTGAAAATAGCGACGTTTGCGCGCAAAGATCATGACCAGATCGCGCGGGATTATGAGCGCGTGTTCGCGCTGTTTCCGCGCTTGGCAGACCGCAAGCGCCAACGCTCGGAATCGTTGAGCGGCGGCGAGCAGCAAATGCTGGCGGTCGGGCGGGCGTTCATGAGCGGCGTGGACGTGATTCTGCTGGATGAGCCGTCTATGGGGCTGTCGCCGCTTTTGATGAAAGAACTGTTCAAAGTGCTGAAGCAATTGAACGAATCCGGCGTGACGATTCTCGTCGTGGAACAAAACGCGCATCTTGCCCTGAAATACGCTCATCGCGCCTATGTGTTGGAAAGCGGCCAAATCGTGATGGAAGGCCAGGCACAAGAGTTGGCGAAAGATCCCCGCGTGGAAAAGGCGTATTTAGGCTAATATTTTCAAGGTGAATTATGCACTCGCAAGAACCGATTCATTTTTTATTCCCATTATTTAAAACGCCGCACATCATTTTCAGGGCGTCAAAAGCCCTGTACGTCAAGCATGTCACGACGCGGCAAGAATATCGCCGGGACGACAGCGTTTGCTCCGCGCCGCCGCAGCAGATCAGCGTAAAAATCACGAACGCCTGCAATCTGCGCTGCAAAACGTGCGGACAATGGGGCGAAACCGGCTATAATTTCAACGCGGATTCCTCCGCGCTGAAACAACTCGTGCCGGTGGAAAAATACATCGAATTAGCCGATCAAGTCAAGCCGTTCGCGCCGATTTACTACATTTGGGGCGGCGAGCCGTTCATGTATCCGGGCTTGCTTGATTTTACGGCGCGCATCAAACAGAACAACTCGCTGCTGGCGGTCGTGACGAACGCGACGATGCTCGCCGACCACGCGCAGGAAATTGCGGATCAAAAATGGGATGCGCTGATGTTTTCGCTGGATGGGCCGGAGGCGATTCATGACGACATTCGCGGAAAGCGCGGAACATTTCAGAAAGTGGCCGAAGGCATCGAGGCCGTCCGCCGCCTGAAACGCGACAGAAAGCAGACGCTCCCCTGGATTATGGCGCTCGTGACGATCAGCGTGGACAATGCGGCGTGGCTCGATAAAATTTTCGAAGTCGGCGAGCAGTTGAACATTGATTGCATGATCGTTTATTATTCGTGGTTTACCGACGAAAACATCGGCAACGCGCACACGCGCGTCATGGAAACGCATCTCGGCATTACGCCGACGAAATGGCGCGGGTATCTGTTCAATCATCACGTTGACACCGACGCGCTGCTGGAAAGTTTGCAACGCATTCGCGCCGCGAAATGGAAATTTCCGCATCTGTTCATCCCGAATTTGAAGCAGGATCGGGATGTCGTCGAATATTACAAAAATCCTGGCAACTTTTTCGGCTACGGCCCGTGCATTTCCCCTTGGTTTGTCGCGGAAGTCATGCCAAACGGCGATGTCGCGCCCTGCCGCGATTATCCCGATTATCTCACCGGCAATTTGATGGAGCAGCCCTTGATGGACATTTGGAACGGCGAACGCTACCGCGCCTTTCGGCAAGCCTTGAAAAAAAATGGCGGCACGTTCCCGATCTGCGCTCGATGCTGCGGCTTAATGGGATGGTAAAGCATCTGCGCGGAAAAACGAATTCGTCAATCAAAACTTGACAAAATCCGGCGTCATTTCGGTACGCTTAACGAGTGTTGGAACTGCGTTACTATTCAGCATTTCGTCCCGTGACTGTTCTCGCGCGATGACGCGCCGGAGAACGCTCGCGGCACGGGAATTCTTACAGAGAGGAAGAAGGAATATGAAGGCCATTAATATTGCGGTTGTCGGCGTCGGCAACTGCGCCAGTTCTTTGATTCAAGGCGTGTATTATTACCGCGATAAACAGCCCGAAGACGCCATTGGCTTGATGCATTGGAACATCGGCGGCTACGCGCCGAGCGACATTCGCGTGACGGCGGCGTTTGACATTGATGCGCGGAAAGTGGGGCAGGATGTGAACGACGCGATTTTCGCGCTGCCGAACTGCACGGAAGTGTTTTGCGGCAATCTGCCGAAATCCGGCGTGAAGGTGAGCATGGGCAAAATTTTGGACGGCTTTTCCAGCCACATGAAAGAGTACGCCGAACAGCAGACGTTCGTGCCTGCCGCCATCGTCGAGCCGACGGAAGAAGACGTGATTCGAACGTTGAAAGCGTCCGGCGCGGAAATTTTGCTGAATTATCTGCCGGTCGGCTCGGAAGAAGCAACCAAATTTTACGCCGAATGCGCCCTTGAAGCGGGCGTCGCGTTTATCAATAACATGCCGGTGTTCATCGCCAGCAACCCGGCGTGGGCGCAGCGGTTCAAAGAAAAAAATCTGCCCATCATCGGCGACGACATCAAAGCGCAGTTAGGCGCGACCATTACGCACCGCACGTTGACGGATCTGTTCAAAAAGCGCGGCGTGAAATTGGAGCGCACGTATCAGTTGAACACCGGCGGCAACACGGACTTTCTGAACATGCTGAACCGCAGCCGCCTCGCCTCGAAGAAAATCTCCAAAACCGAGGCCGTGCAGTCTGTCATGGCGCAGCGGCTCGACGATGAAAACATTCACGTTGGGCCGAGCGATTACGTGCCGTGGCAGAAGGATAACAAAGTCTGTTTCATCCGCATGGAAGGCAAGCTGTTCGGCGACGTGCCGATGAATTTGGAACTGCGCCTGTCCGTCGAGGATTCGCCGAATTCGGCGGGCGTGGTGATTGACGCGATCCGATGCGCGAAATTAGCGCTGAAACGCGGCGAAGGCGGCATTCTCTACGCGCCATCCGCCTATTTCTGCAAGCATCCGCCGCTGCAATACACCGACGATGACGCCTACGACATGGTGCAGGCGTTCATCTCCCGCAACGGCGACCACGCCGAATAATTCGCCAAAACGCGATTCCGGTAACACACGCGGTCGGACGCCGTGAAGATGTCTGACCGCGTTGCCCGCCAATAGAGGCAAAAACGCCTGTTTCACTCACCGAAACGTGTTATTTATCGGCATGCGCTTATAAATATTGACAACATTCCCTGTTTTACGCTATCGTTCCTTCATCATGCACCATTCACGAAAGACGCGGAACGCGGCGCGCTGTCGCATTTCCCCTTCACGCATGGAAACAACCAGCATAGAAATCTTGATTGTTGAGCCATATCCCGCCGAGGCGCAGGACTTGCAGGCGACGCTGATCGGCCACGGCTACGGCGTCGCGGCCGCGCAGACCGGACGCGAGGCGCTGGACGCCATTCATGCGCATGCGCCGACTATGCTCATCAGCACGACGCTTCTGCCGGACATGAGCGGCTATGAGTTATGCCAGCGCATCAAAGCCGACGACGCGCTGAAAGACATTCCCGTCATTCTGCTGACTCCCCTTTCTGACCCGCAAGACATCATCCGAGGCATGGAAAGCGGGGCGAATAACTTCATCGTCAAGCCGTATGAAGAAAAATTTCTGCTCTCCCGCATTCGCTACATTCTTGCCAATCAAGAACTGCGAAAAATTACGAAATCCGAAATGGGGATAGAGATTTTTTTCGGCGGCAAAAAATATTTTTTCACGTCCGACCGCATTCAGATGATTGACCTGCTGCTTTCGACGTACGAAACGGCGGTGCAAAAAAATCTGCAACTCGAAGAGACGCGCGTCAATTATTTGACGCTCTTGGAAACCAGCGCGGACGCGATGATCGTCGTGGATCGGCAGCAGCGCATGCAATTTGTGAATCCGGCGGCGGAGCGGCTGTTTGACCGCCCGGCGAACGCGTTGCTCAATCAGCCGTTCGACGTGCCAATTCGCGCGGGCGAGACGAAAGAATTCACCATTGCCCGGCGCGACGGTAGCGCGGCGATTGCGGAAATGCGCGTCGTGGAAACGAATTGGCGCGAAGAACCCGCCTATTTAGCCACGCTGCGCGACATCACACAGCGCAAGCGCGACGAGGAAGCGATCCGCCACCGCAATCAAGAATTGTCGCTGATTAACCGCGTCAGCCAGATGTTCAGTTCGTCGCTGGAATTATCCACCGTGCTGGATACCGTGCTGGACGAGGTGAAAAACCTGCTCAACGCCTTTTCCGTGTCGCTCTGGCTGCTCGATGCCGCGACGGACGAATTGGTCTGCATGCACGCCAAAGGGCCGGGCGGCGAACAGATCATGAACATGCGCCTGAAATCGGGGCAGGGTTTGACCGGCTGGGCGGCGAAACAGAATCAAAGCCTCCTCATCGCGGACTCGTGGAACGACGCGCGGCATTTTAAAAATATCGCGCAGAAAGCGCAGGACACCAGCCGTTCCATGCTCAGCATTCCACTGCGCAGCAAGGGCGCGGTGATTGGCGTCTTGAACCTGACAAACCCGAACGTCGGGCATTTCACGCCGGACGACATCACGCTGTTAGAGCCGGTCGCGGCGGCCGCGGCCAACGCGATTGAAAACGCCCGCCTGTACACGGACGCGCAGCAGGCGAATCAATCCAAAAGCATGTATCTCGCCAGCATGAGCCACGAATTGCGCACGCCGTTGAACGCGGTGCTTGGATTTGCCCAACTGCTCAGCCGAAGTCAGGGAATCGGCAGCGACGAGCGCGACGATCTTGCCGCGATTATCCGCAGCGGCGAGCATCTGCTGACACTGATCAATCAGGTGCTTGATCTTTCGAAGATCGAAGCCGGGAAAATGCCCGTCAATTTGGCCGATGTGGATATTCTGAACCTGCTCGATGATCTTATTGATCTGTTTCGCCAACGGGCGGGGGAAAAAGGGTTGGAGATGCGCTTTGATTGCGCCGCCGACGTGCCGCGTGTCGTCGAAACCGACGAGATGAAACTGCGGCAGATTTTGATCAATCTGCTGGCAAACGCCGTGAAATTCACCCGGCGCGGCAGCGTCACGCTGCGCGTCAGGCGCGGCGCTCCGGTTGGCGCGGCGGCCGACGCGCTGCCGCTCGAATTGACGGTTGAAGACACGGGGCCGGGCATCGCGCCGCACGAATTGCAGACCTTGTTCGAACGCTTCATGCAAACGGCGGCGGGGCGCAAAGAGCAGGAAGGCACGGGCTTGGGGTTGGCGATCAGCCAAAAATTCGTTCAGCTATTGGGCGGTGCAATCAGCGTCGCCAGCGCGGTGGGGCAAGGCACGACGTTTACCTGCGTGATTCCGATGCGGGCATCCGCCGCTCCGCCGCCGCCCGCCGCCGAGTTGCGGCGCGTGATCGGCTTGCAGGCGGGGCAGCCGCCGCGCCGCATCGCCATTGCGGACAGCCGCGAAGATAATCGCATGCTAATTCGCCGCATGATCCAGCCGCTCGGCTTTGAGATGCGGGAAGCGCGGAACGGGCGCGAACTCCTTGACCTCTGGGCGGCGTGGCAGCCGGACATTGTG
Organism: uncultured Candidatus Moduliflexus sp.; assembly: GCA_964498135.1. GTDB lineage: Bacteria > Moduliflexota > Moduliflexia > Moduliflexales > Moduliflexaceae > Moduliflexus. Next base: position 1,327 of record CAZCGG010000124.1, on the reverse strand, counting down.
CTGCTTGAACTGGTGCTGCCGATGCTCGATGGCTATGAAGTCATGCGTCGGATTCGGCGGGACGCGCAGACGCCCGTGTGTTTGATCGCGCTCTCCGCCATTCCATTCGAGGAACAGCGGCAGGCCGCGTTCGCCGCAGGCTGCGATGATTTTCTGCGCAAGCCGTTTCACGAGCATGAATTATTCGATGCGCTGCAACGCCACGCAGGGCTGCGTTATCTGTATGAAGAGCAGTCGCCGCCGCCCGAACGCCGCACAAAAGCTGTCGTGCCGATTCCGCCAGACCTGCTGCAACAGATGGAGCAGGCGACGCGCCTCGCGGACATGACCATGCTGACCAGCGTTCTGGATGAGGTCGCTTGTTATGACGCGGATGCCGCCGATTTATGGCGCAGAATGGCGAAAAAATTCGAATACGGGGCGATTGCCGACATGGTAAAAATGCGGAAATCACAGAATAACGCTTGACGAATTTTTTGCGTGCTTATATAAGTGAGGCAAACGCTGATTGAGCCGGATTGTCGCGGCTAAAGAGGCGTTCGTGCCATCAGTGAATCATTCACGAAGAATGTAACCGTATCGCAAGGAGGGTATATGCTATGATGAAACGTGAAAATCATGGGCGGCTCGCATGGTGGGTTATCGTTGGCGTAATATGTTGCGTGAGCGTGTTGGCGGGATGTTCGGGTTCGGATAGCAACGATCTGATTTCCGATTTCTTCTCCGACATTTCGCTGTCGGTGAACACGTTGAATTTCACCGCGAACGTGAACGCGTATCAGGTTCAGACGTTTACGATAACCAATCTCGGCACGACGAACATGACGATAGACCGGATTACCAGCACCAATGCGGCGTTTCGGATTGGCGGATATTTCACGGACGAAAAACTGATCGCGTTGGAAACGCCGATTGTTATTGAAGGAAAAGGGGCGCGGGCGGTGTATATCGGCTTTTATCCCACTGAAGCCGAGACCTACACGGGGAAAGCCGTCGTGGAAAGCACGAATGCCAACGGCACGGCCGAAACCGATTTGATTAGCTTGAGCGGCGTCGGCGTCGCGCAAACAAATTGATTGCGGACGCTTGCTCGCAAGAAATGGAATTTTCCCAGAGGTTGAAACCACTAACTATTAGGACTTACGCAGACCCCACCCACCCTCCCCTCAATCAGGGGAGGAGAGCGCACGAAGATTTTTCCCCCCTCCCCTGATTTGAGGGGAGGGCCGGGGTGGGGTGCGTAAGTCTAACTATATTCTATCGCCCTTTCAAGGCGAATTTATGCCGCGAAGCGGCTACGGAATACAGACAGAGGTTTCAACCTCTG
>CAZCGG010000123.1:0-13459 GCA_964498135.1 uncultured Candidatus Moduliflexus sp. | reverse complement strand
TGCTTGGCGGCGTGTTGAACAGCGTGGACATGCAGAAAGATCATTATTACTATTATTCCTATTATCACAATTATTATTATCAGGAAAAAGAAGCGTGAAGGGCGTATTCTGGCTTATCGGAGCGGTGGCGATCCTGCGAATCGCCTTGTTTGCGGAGGTTTACGCGACGTCTCCCGCCCATGCGTTCCGCCCCGATTCGCCGTCGTACATCACGACGGCGAACGCCTTGCTGTATGCCGGACGCTTTGCGAAAAGCGCGGAGCGTCCCGAACAGCCCGAATTGATGAGAACGCCGGGCTACCCGCTTTTCTTGGCTGGCGTCTTTTTCCTGTTCGGCGAAAATTACGCGGCAGTCATTATCATTCAATCCTGCCTGAGCCTCGCCACGATTTTTCTCGCGGCGCTTGTCGCCATGAAACTCTGGAACAGCCCGCGAATCGGCCTATTTGCGGCGGCGCTACTCTCGTTCGATCCGCCGTCCATCGTCTTGTCTCAGCAAGTCATGACCGAAGCCTTGTTTACGTGGGTGTTGATGTTGGCGGCGCTGGTCGGCTTATTGGCGCTGCGCCCCGCCGCTTCGCCCGCGCTGTGGGGCATCTGCGCCGCATTGCTGGCGGCGGCCACGCATATCCGCCCGATTTCATATTATCTCATTGTTCCTGTAGGCGCGCTCGCGCTGCTGGCCGCAAGAGCGCAAGCGGGATGGCAATGGCGGCGCGGCGCGCGAACGCTGGCGACGCTGCTGATTCCCTATGTGGCGTTAGTTGGCGTCTGGCAGGTCAGAAACTATGCGGCCGCCGGAACGACAGCGTTCAGCACAATCAGCGCGTTCAATCTGCTGTTTTATCGCGGGGCGGATATTGTGGCGCGCCGCGACGGAATCTCCTTTGAGCAGGCGCGCGAAGAACTCGGCGTTGCCGATTACGTCGGACGGCATCCTGAAACGCGGGATTGGCCTGAGGCGCAGGTTGCCGCAAAATGGGAGCAAGACGGGATTCGCCTCATCAGTCGGCATCCTCTGTTGTCATTCAAAAGCCAACTGATTGGGGCGGCGAAAATGATATTCGGCCCCGGCGAGAAACTTGTGGCGGACTATTGGCCGTTCCTGCCGACATGGCTGCTGTTGGCGGGCGCAAGCGGGTATCTTTTGATCGTGTATGCGGGACTGTCGGCGGCGATGTGGGCGGGGTGGCGCGCGATGCGGCGAAAGCCGAGCCTCCCGGACATCATGCCGCATCTGTTTCTGTGGACAATCATTCTGTATTTTTTCGCCATTTCCGCGGGGCCGGAAGCCTATTCGCGCTTTCGGATTCCCGTGATGCCGCTGCTCTGCGTCTCTGCGGCCTACGGCTTTTCAACGCTATTCTTGCGCCGCGCCCGCCATCAGCAGCGTGATGCGTTGGTCAACCGCGTATTTTAGCTGCTCGATGACCGCCATCATTTCAAAATGCGCGAACGAATTGGTGGATTCGAGAAATTTTCCGATGCGCAATTCCCCATATTTCCCGTCATTCCCGCCCAACGGCACGCCCACCGTCCAAATGCGGTCAATCGGAATATCGCGCCGCTCATAACGCGGGCTGATCCATTGGCATTCATCGGCGTATCGCTGCGCGCATTGCCGCGAGGGAAAGACGCATTGGCCGACATCAACCTCCATCGCCTTGAAATAGCGGACGATAATGGCTTTTAAGGCGGCGAAATCCGACGCGGACTCGATTTCAAGAATCATCTGCGAGGCAAGCTGCTGCCGCTCTAAAAAGCGTTTTTTCTCCTGAATCCGCTTTTTCATCATGGCGTTGATGGCGACAACATCCGTTGTAAAGCCCAAGATTTTCATGCCGCTGATGGCCATGACGCTGAGCGCGATTAAAATCAGCGTCAACCCTTGATTGCTCACCGTCGTCATCAGCAGCGCCGTCACGCCGAGCGTGATGCAGACTGCGTACAATATCAGCACGACTTGCCGCGACGAAAAGCCCATGCCGAGCAGTTTATGATGAATATGCTCTTTATCGGCGGAAAACGGGGACAAGCCTTTGCTGACGCGCCGCAGAATCGCCAAAACGGTATCGGTAATCGGCAGCCCCAGCGCGACGACCGGAATCAGCAGCACGACGGCGGTGGAGCTTTTTTGCGAGCCTTGCAGCGAAATCGCCGCGATGATGAAGCCGATGAATAAACTCCCTGAATCCCCCATGAAAATTGACGCGGGCGCGAAATTATACATGGCAAATCCGAGAATCGCGCCAGCGAGGGCGGCAGCGAAAAACGCGGTCAGCGGGTGATGAAGAAAAATCGAAAGAATGAACATCGTCGTGATGGAGAAAAACCCCACGCCGCAGGCCAATCCGTCAATCCCGTCAATAAAATTCAGCGCGTTCGTCAGGCCGACAATCCATAAAATCGTCAACGGAAAGCCCCAAATGCCGAGCGGCACGGAGCCGATAAATGGGACGCTGAGGAGCGTGATTTTGAATCCTAACAGGTACATCACGACCGCCGCGAGGATTTGCGCCGCGAATTTTTGCGGCACGGTCGCCCCGTACATATCGTCATACACGCCGATGGCAAACACCAGCGATCCGGCGGCGAACAGGCTGAGCAGCACGTCGGCGTGTTCTACAAAGAGGTTGAATGCGTCCCCCGCGCTGAAAAACATGGCGAACAACGGCAGGAAAAAGGCGGCGTAAATGGCAATGCCGCCCAAGCGGGGAATCGGGACGCGGTGGATTCTGCGCGGATCTGTCGGGAAATCGAGTACGTGATGCCGCAAGCAGTAGCGGCGAATGAACGGCGTCAGCGCGAGACCAATCAGCAGCGACATCGAAGAGACGAACAGATATTCTTTGAGCAAGTCACGGATTTCAAACATGATGCGGTTCCTCTGCGGTGAATGTCAATTTTCAATTTTCGTCAGCCATCCGCCGAAAAACCGTAGCGCGTTCCTGCCGATTCGTCAAGCTATTTATGCGCGGAGAACTCCGAGAAATTTAGTTTCTTCTGCCAGCAAATGGCAGGCGGCGCGATGATCTGAATTTTTATTCACAAAAGTTGGTTCAATTTCCCAGCAAACCGGCTTGGCAACGGGGCAGCGCGGATGAAAGCGGCAGCCCGGCGGAATCGCGGCCGCGGACGGAATTTCGCCGCGAATCGGCACGGCTTTGATCTGATTGACGCGCCCGGCAACCGGCTCGCAGACCGCCGCAATCAGGGCTTGCGTGTAGGGATGCGCCGCATGATCAATCACGTCATCCGCCGCGCCGATTTCCACGATTTTGCCGAGATACATGACCGCGATGCGATCCGCGAAATACCGCGCCGTCGAGAGGTCGTGCGTGATGTAAAGATAGGTCAGGCCGAGTTCCTGCTGCACGGTTTTCATCGTGTGCAGAATGTCCGCCCGCGTCGAAAGGTCAATCATGGAGACCGGCTCGTCGGCGACGATGACTTTCGGCGAGAGGACGAGCGTTCGCGCCGTCGCCACGCGCTGCCGCTGCCCGCCGCTCAGCATGTGCGGAAAGCGATCCATGAACTCTTCCGGCGGCGTCAGGCGCACGGCCTCCAACGCGTGCCGGATGCGCTGCTCCCGCTCCCGGCGCGTGTCGCCGACGCGATGAATCAAGAGCGGTTCTTCCAGCACGTCTTTCGCGCGAAAACGCGGATTCATGGACGCATACGGGTCTTGAAAAATCATCTGCACGTGCCGGTGATACGCTTTCAGGGCGCGGCGCGGCGCATGCGTGACATCTTCCCCCTGAAACCGCATCGTTCCGCCGGTCGGCTCAAGCAGTTTCATGATTAACTTGCCGGTCGTGGTTTTGCCGCAGCCGGATTCGCCGACAAACGCCAGAATTTCTCCGTGATGCAGGTCAAAGCTGACGCCATCCACCGCTTTCACCCAGCGTTGCTCGCGGGCAAGCATCTGCCGCAGATTCCGCCGCGCCGGAAACCATTTGCAAAGCCGTTCCACTTGTAAAATTGGCTCTTTTGGTTCTGTCATTGTCGTTTCTATGGAAAATAATGGTATATTTCTTTTCGATGCAAAACGCGCTCAAAAGAAACGGCATTATCCACGATTCTGATGCCAACCCTGTAATTGCCAAAACGAATTTTATAATAGCCGGGATAGCCTGACATTTGCTCGACTTTTCCGCAGTCAAAAATTGAAGCGAACTTCGGAACGTCCTCAAAGACGAATTGCTCAATTTGAATGCGCCGTTCTGAGGGAATGATGGCAAGGTCTTTCAAAAATTTCTTCTGATATAGAGCGGTCATGACGCTTTCTCCAATGTCTGATAATACGCTTTGGCGTCTTCCAAGCCCAAACCCGCGCCGTTTTCGTCCTTTTTCATCAATTGCACTAACGCATAATTTTCCAAAATTTCCTCAATCATCTCAAACGTCTTCAAATCAATCTGCACGGCGACTTTTTTATGACGTTCATTGACAACATACTGTTTTTGAATGAGTTCCATAAGAAATTCTCCCAAAAAGGAAGGCTTTTTAACCACAGATTAACACAGATTTTTGGTAATAGAGATGCCTTGCATCTGTGTAAATCTGTGTTAATCTGTGGTTCAACGGCCTTTTTATTCAAGAAGATGGCAGGCGGCCTGATGTTCCGGCTCAATCTCGCGCAATTCCGGCGCAGCCTCGCGGCAGCGCGGCAGAGCGACGGCGCAGCGCGGATGAAACCGGCAGCCGCTCGGCGGATGCCGCAAATCCGGCGGCGCGCCGGGAATAAACGCCAACGTAGACACGCGCTGACGCAAGCGCGGCGTCGCGTTCAATAACGCCCGCGTGTAGGGATGCGCCGGCCCCTGTGCGCCGTAAATGTGCGCGTTCGCGCCGATTTCCATGATTCCCCCGGCATACATCACGACGACGCGATCCGCAATTTCCGCCTCCGTCGCAAGGTCGTGCGTGATGAAAAGCAGCGACAGCCCGCAGGCGTGCTTGAGTTCTTTCAGCAAATTCAAAATCTGCGCCTGCACCACGACATCGAGCGCGGTGGTCGGCTCATCGCAGATGACGATCTGCGGCGCTAAAAAGAGCGCGGTCGCAATCACGACGCGCTGCTTCATGCCGCCGGAAAGCTCGTGCGGATAGCGGGACGCGGCATCTTCCGGCAGGCCGACGCGCCGGAGATACGTCAGCATGCGCTCCCGCGCTTCGCGTTTCGGCATCGGGCGGTGGGCTTGCAGCGTTTCCAGCATTTGCCGTCCAACCGTGTACACCGGCGTCAGGCAGTTCATCGCGCCCTGAAACACCATCGCCATTTTCACCCAGCGAATGTCTCGCCGCATCTCGTCTTCAGAGAGCGGCACGATATTCCGGCCTTCAACGAGAATCGCGCCGCTCATAATCTTGCCCGGCGGCGGCACCATGTTCATCAGCCCCAACGCCGTCGTGGTCTTTCCGCAGCCGGATTCGCCGACGAATCCGAGCGTTTCGCCTTGCCGCAGCGTGAATGAGATGTCGTCAACGGCATGAACGATGCCGCTGCGCGCGCTGAACTGAATCGTCAAATGTTGCGCGTCTAAGACATGGTTTGGCATCATGTGTTGCGCGTCTAAGACATGGTTTGGCATCATGACCCTGTTGAAGAAATTCTCTCCGTTGAATCGCAGCCCATCAAATAGGGGGCATTCGCGCGATTCCTTCTTTCACGCGCCGCGCGACCACCGGGCGGCATGTTCTCATCGCGGCGGGATGTCGCTCCTGCTGCTGTTTTTTTCTTGACTCCGATGTTTGAGTTCTCTAAGAAGATTGAATAGCAGCGCCGCGTCACGCAATCTGTCAAGCATTTTTTCATCTATTTGGGACATGGAGATGTTTGACGCGCGGAAAGTGGAATCCCACACGCCGGGTCTGGGAATTGTTCTATAGAGATATCATGACATTGGGGGCGCATGATCCGGCTTGCTGAGGAAACGGCACGCATCTATTCGTAGAAACATGCATCTACGAATAGATGCCTCGCAGAACCGGTTGTCTTTCTGTCTAATCACTTGTGACGCGGACGCATAAAGCCGCGCCGCCTCACCACGCAGTTGCACCAGACATCGCAAAAGGCCGCTCGCAGGTGAACCGCGTGGTTCGGCTTCTAAGCATAAGAAGTGAACAAAATCATTGACAGGATACCATTGTTTGGTTTCGATAAAAAGGGTGTGTCGTAGCCAATAATTCTGAGATAAAAACACCCCATAAATACTGGAGGATAACGGACGATATAAATTTTGCGTAAAATTGCAATTGTCTGACGTTGAGAATCGTTAAAGGGAAATATGAATAGCATGATGATACGTAGAACAGCGTGAAGAGAGGAAAAGTCAAGCCTCTCTTCTCTTCATCAAATGAAAAGGAAAGACAAATGGTAACGTATAAAAATCGTATGATTATTGGAATGTCTGCATGGTTGTGTTTAATGATGATGACTGCATGTGATAAAGAAAAGACCAGTCTTACATCACATCTCTCCTCCGATTCTTCCTTGATGAATATTTTTGACGCAACCTCACTTGTTGTTGAAAACGGTTACACGTCGACGTCTCAAGTTGTGGCAAAAATTGATGGATGTGATTCATTTCAACTTGACATTGTCTCAGGAGAGGCGACATTTACGGACGGTTCAACCTCTGTCAGCGTGGAAGCCTGCGAAGTGATTCGCTTGCCTGAAATACGCCCTGGCAACCTTGACGATGAAAGCATTCTGACGATTAGCAGCCAGAAGCAACAGAAGTCTACTCGTCTGCGGATAGCGACCATTGAGGAGGGGAATGTGAACGCATTTGAGAAGATGGTCGGAGACACATCCAATGCCATTGCCTTTCGTAGCGACCATGTTGCTCTCGTCAATGAAAATCAACTCTTTCCCAGCGACAATGCAATTCTTGCTATCAGCGATTTGCAGGGCAAAGTGAACGAAAAAGGCGTATGCGTTCGGGCGGCATGGGGACCAGGAAAAGTCAATTGGAAGTTTTCTAACCCGAAATCATCGGGATATTCGGTCAAACCGGAATCCAGCAGTGCATTACGATGGGCGCAGACTCCGTCACAAGATATTGATGGCGTATATAGAAGTAGTTGGGGAAATTGTACAGCACTCAAAGTTCCTGATAGCTGTACAGTCACGTATACAAGTAGCAGTTCGAGATCCGATTGCTGTAATGCTGCTATGTTGGCATTGGGGCATAAGGTACAATGGATTAATCCGTGTTCATTATCTGATTGGCCAGATTCACCACTACGATAGTTTTTGGTAATGACTATTTTAAGATAAAATAGTCATGTGTGAGCTATCATTATACTCTGTCAGGTATAGTAGAAAAGCTGCTATATTTTACTTTTCTGATTCTACCTGACAGGGACATAATGAAAAATACATATGAAAAAAAATCGATTAAGTGTAATAGGTTTTCAGCCACCTTTTGCATCAATAAAACTTTGGAGTCTGGGAATGTGTCTATTTTGGCTATTATATGATGTTATTGCAGTATTTCTTCCAGAAGACCCTCTCCCTCTTCAAGGAATTATTTTATGCCTTTTGGGAAGTTTAGGAGCAGTAAGTTTGTTATTGGTTTTTATACGTCCGCGAATTGCTGGATTGACGACGATTATATTTAGCGTAAGCAACTTGGTTGGGGTTGTTTTTTATAATAGAGACTCATTTGGTCTCATGATATTCTGCCTTATTGTTTTGATATTGCCCTTGTTGATACCTGCTGGGTTGTTATTATTCCGACCTAAGTTAGGAGGAAGCCGAACAATGGCGTGAAGCCGACTTCGGAAGGACGGGCGATAAAATGCAGTGCCAACCATCGAGCGATGCTGCGCCCGTCCTTCCTCGCGGCTTACGCTTATCGTGAAGCGGACGCATACAGCCGCGCCGCCTCACCACGCGGTTGCACCAGACATCGCAAAAGGCCGCTCGCAGGTGAACCGCGTGGTTAGCCATCTCGTAACATATCATACTCACAATACAGAACGCGTTGATTTCATCATCCCCAATAAAAGATCGCATTTAAAACTTGTAAAATTTGTGATACTATTCTATTCTGGTTGAGATGAATCAATCTGTAAAAAATGTATTAGCATGACCATCATCATTCGCACAAAAAAGGAAGATCATATGGCCTATAGTGATTTTACCCTCACCGATATTAAAGAAAAACTGCTATTGACGCTTGATGAGAAAGAACGGCTCTTCCCTCATGTCACGCCAATAGAATACAGTCAACATTTGCAAGAAACACTCGACTATAATGTCTCGTTAGCCGTCTCTATTCATACCGATAAAGCCCGTTCAGAACTCATCGTCACGCCGATGTTAGTCGAAGTGTTAAAAATTTTCCATCAAGAAATTAGCTTGTTCTCAGGGATTGAATTTAACGTTGATAAGGCACAAGGATTAAATGGAATCTGTGATTATATTATTAGCCTCTCATCAGAACAACTCGTGCTTGATACTCCCATCCTGACCATCGTTGAGGCGAAAAATGATAATATCAAGTCAGGGTTTGCGCAATGTATTTCTGAAATGTTTGCCGCATATCTCTATAACGAGACGAATCAACACGCCCTTCCTACCGTCTATGGCGTCGTGACGACCGGCAGCTTATGGAATTTTTTGAAACTTACGGAACGCACGATATGGATCGACCGGGATGAATACCATATCTCAAGCCCAGGAAAGATTCTTGGTATTCTTGTCTCTCTGATTCGGTCTGAATCGCAGGGATGACGGAATGGGCTAACAATGGCATGAACCGGACGTGAAGCGGACGCATAAAGCCGCGCCGCCTCACCACGCGGTTGCACCAGACTTCGCACACCGCCGCTCGCAGGTGAACCGCGTGGTTCGGCATAATGTGAATGTTTTTTCTCCCTCGCGGTTATGCAACAAAAAGATTGAAAAGCGCGAAATTTTTGTTGACGCATGCGGCCGCTACGCTACCCGCATGATAACGTTTTTGAACATCAAGAAACGATGTCTCTGGCGGAAATTTCGTCTCTTTCTCGCAGTGGCGGCGACTATGGGATATAAATCGCTTCTTCACAAGGATGCGGCCAAACATGAGCGGATTTGGCTGCGGATCGATCATGCGCATGAACTGTTCGTGCAAAATTCCGGCGATGCGAGTTATATTGACGTGTCGCATCTTTCTCGTACGTTCGCGCAGCCGTTGATTGTCCTGTTTGCCGGGCATGGGCGATGGTTTGCGGGCGGGCAGATGACGCGCCAGACGCAAACCGGCGTCGTGGGGATTGAATATCTTTGTTCCGGCGATCTTGTGCTGACGAAAAGCGGCGCAGAGCTTCCGGTGCAGGCCGGATCCGTCTATTTCATCCGGCGAGGTTTCCCTGACGCCGACCGCGCTGGCGCGGCGGGCGGCCTGACAAAACGGTATGTCTGGCTCACCGGCGTCATTCTGGAAAATTTGCTGCGCTCCCTGCATTTGTGGCATCTGCATGTGTTGCCGCTGCCGCGCCCCCGCGAGTTTGAGGCGTTGCTGCGCCGCATGACTGCCTTGCTGGACGCCAATCCGCCGGACGTGGATTTGCAGGCGAGCGTCTTGGCGTATCAAATGCTGCTGTTGCTCGGCCAATCACTGAAGCCGTCGCTGCCGCCGCTCATCGAAGAGGCGCTCGCCTTCATGCAGAAAAATCTGCATCGCCCCCTGCGCATCGAAGAAATCTGCGATCAACTCGGCGTTAACGAAACGCATCTGCGCCGCCTCTTTTCCCGCCACATGGACATTTCGCCGATGGCGTATTTTTCTCAGCAGAAATTCAATTGGAGCGCAAACCTGCTCTCAACCTCCTCGTTTTCAATCAAGCAAATCGCCTACGAAATCGGCTATGACGACCCATTTTATTTTTCGAACCAATTCAAAAAATATTTTGGCGTCAGCCCGAAACAATACCGCGAAACCAACCTGTTTTCGTAATAGTGTCTGACAGCTTTTCCTTGGTTGCTTGGATATTCTATGTTTTCTGTCAAAATATCCCATTGTGTTTTTTTCTTGCAGATATATCTTTAACATGACATGTAAAAAGCGGTTTGTTCGTCACGCGGACGCCTGAACGCGGGGGAAAACGCGCTGGGCGTTATCTTACTCATCTTTTCACGGGAGGACATCTCATGAAGAAATTATGGAAATCGGTAGGCATCACGGCGGCATGCGCCGCGCTTTGCGCAGCTATGACTTTACCCAGTTTTGCGGAAGAAAAAAAGCAACTGAAAATTTGGTTTTTCGAGCGCGACAACGCGATGTCAACGTCGTGGCATTCGGCGATAGAAGCGTTTAAAGCGTCGCACCCGGATGTCGAAGTGCTGTTTGAACTGAAATCGTTTGAAGATACGCAGACGACCGCCCGCATGGTGCTGAACAGCGACGAAGCCCCCGATGTCATGCAAATCAACAAAGGGAACGCGACCGCCGGGCAATACGTGAAAGATGGCCTGCTGACCAACCTTGAAGCCGTCGCGAAAGAACGCGGCTGGGATACAATCCTGAGTCCGTCCGTTCAGGCGACTTGCCGCTACAATGAAGAAGGCATGATGGGCGCGGGCGATTTGTGGGGCATCACCGCTTACGGCGAATTTGTCATGGTGTATTACAACAAAGAAATGTTCGCCAAATTCGGCCTGACCGTTCCAACCACGCTGGAAGAATTCGAAAAAATCTGCGACACGTTCGTCGCCAACAAAATCGTCCCAATTGCCTTGGGGGGCGCGCTGCAATGGCCGGCCACGCATAACTGGTTCGAGTTAGTCCTCTACAAATTCGACCGCAAGTTAGCGAACGATTATCAGATGGTGGCCAAAGATGTTGACCTCAAAGGCGAGGCATTCCGTTTTGGCACGGAGAAATTCGCGGAATACGTGAAAAAAGGCTATTTCGATCCGAACGTGACCGGCATTGACTATGACAACTCGCATCCGGGCTTTCATACAGAACAAAAATATCCGCTGCTGCTGACCGGCAGTTGGCTGTACAAAGTGATTGTTGATAACGCGAAATTCGATTGGGATGTGTTCTTGATGCCCGGCAAATCGCTGAATACCGGCTCGGGCGGCAATCTGCTCGTCGTGCCGCAGAACGCGAAAAATAAAGACCTCGCCTATGAGTATCTTGATTTGGTGTTAGGCAAAGACGCGCAGACCGTGATGGCGAACGCCGGGGGCATTCCGGTGAACGTGGATCCTGCGACAATTCAAGACCCGAAAACCAAACGCTTGAACGAACTCTTCAGTCAGCTTGTCAAAAACGACGCGCTGGCGTTCTACCCGGATTGGCCGGTGCCGAATTTCATGGAAGTGTTAGGCGGCGGCTTGCAGGGCATTCTTGCGGGCAACGCCGATGTTGATGGGCTTCTCAATACGATCAGCGCGGAATATGACAGCTACAAAAAATAGCTGATGGCGCATGATGCCTGACAGGTTTTTAAAGACCTGTCAGGTCTTCTCTCAGTTCTCAGCTCCATTCTTTCAAGATTCAGCCATAGCTTGAAGGAAATGACTCGTATTTTAAAGGGAAATTCGGCTATGCAACATCTTGAACAGCGCAATCAACGCCATTATTATCTGTTTTTGATTCCCGGCATTCTGTATTTTACTATTCTGGTGGTCATTCCGTTTTTTGCCAACACCATCCTGAGTTTCACCTCATGGTCAGGCGTCGGCACGCCGAAATTCATCGGATTCGCCAACTACGCCAAAGCCCTAAAGGACGCGGTGTTCTGGGTCTCGTTGCGCAACAACCTGCTGCTGATTATCGCCATGACCATCATTCCGACGCTGATCGCCATCGTGCTGGCCGTGCTGATTTTCGACGTGGTAGCTAAACGGTTCGGGCAAACGACCGCCAATTTCTTCCGCGCTGGATTTTATCTGCCGCAAGTCATCACGATTGTCGTCTCCGCGTACACGTGGAAATGGGTATTTCACCCGAATTGGGGCGCGGCGAACTGGGCATTGAAATCGTTCGGCCTGCCGCCGGTCAACTGGCTCGGCGATCCGAAAATTGCGATGGCCTCGATCATGCTGATGATGATTTGGTATCAAATCGGCTACCCGCTCGTGATTTTCATGTCCGCGTTGCAGCGCATAGACCCGCAGTTGTACGAATCCGCCGCGATTGACGGCGCGAGTTGGTGGGATTTTCTGCGGCATATCACCGTGCCGCAGATTCGGGCGGAAATTTACGTGGTCGTGTTAACGACGATGATTGACGCGCTGAAAATTTTCGGCCCGGTGTACGCCATGACGATGGGCGGGCCGGGCAACGCCACCAGCGTCGCCGGGTATTTTTCATTCAAAAATTTCTTCGAGCGCGGGCAGGTCGGCTACGGCGCGTCGGTCGCCACGATTCTGAGCGCCTTGATTTTAGTCGTCACCGTCGCGTTCATCACCATGCAATCCCGCCGGGAACGCGCGATGTAACGGCAAGGGCGCGGCGTGGTTTATTTCATAATCTTTGAGGAGGCGCAATATGCGTTTGCGAAAATATCTGACGAATGGGGCGGTGTTGCTGGTCTTGTCGGCGATGCTGCTGATTGTGCTGTTTCCATTGCTGATTCTGGCAATCAACGCCATGAAAGGCCAAGAAGATTTTTACGCTTCAGGGCCGTTCGCTTTGCCGGAAAAGCTGCATTGGAAGCCGATTCAGGAGATCGCCATCAAGCTGAAATTTTTTCAACGGATTGAGAACAGCCTGATCATCAGCATCCCGACCGCGATTTTGGCGACAGTGCTGTCGCTGCTGAACGGCTACGCGCTCGGCATTGGCCGGGTGCGCGGCAAAGGCTTGATTCTGCTCTTCTTTCTGATTGCGATCATGCTGCCGCAAGAGGCGCTGATTTATCCATTGTACTACATGTTCCGGCAAGTCGGCCTGTACAATACCCGGTTCGCGGTCATGCTCTGCCTGAGCGCGTTTCACCTCTCGTTCGGCACGTACCTGCTTTCGACCGTGTTGGGGGAATTTCCCAAAGATTTCATTGACGCCGCCGCGATTGACGGCGCGGGGAAAATCTATGTGCTGACGCATATCGTCACGCCGCTCATCATGCCCACGCTGTCGGTGCTGTTCGTCTTCTTTTTTATCTGGAGTTGGAACGATTTCTTTTTGTCGTTGGTGTTTTTGGTTTCCGAAAAAATTCAGACGCTCCCGCTCGCTGTGCTGCAAATGCGCGGGCAATACATCACGAATATCAATTTGCAAAGCGCGGCGGGCTTGCTGTTGTCGCTGCCGTGCGTCGTGTTCTTCCTGATCTTCCAGCGCACGTTGACGCAAGGCGTCATGGCGTCCGGCATCAAGGGATAAAAATTTTTCAGTGACGTTTGGTTGTGGTTGAGTTCATAAATCAGAGGCATGTATGCCGAAATTTTTCGGCGTGAAGCAACCGAGTTTCTTGAAGAAACTCGGTTGCTTCAACTATAGAGGAGGAT
>CAZCGG010000122.1:10434-13489 GCA_964498135.1 uncultured Candidatus Moduliflexus sp. | reverse complement strand
TTCGGGCAAATCGCCGAGGGCAACCTCGACGCGCCGATTCCGCACGAGACGGCCAAACATGAAATCGGACGACTGCTCGCGGCTCTGACCGAGATGGTCGTCACCCTGAAAACGGTCGTCGCGGAGGTCAAAACCGCGACAACGCAGGTCGCCTACGGTAGCCACGACATGAGCGAAAGCGCGATGCGGATGTCGCAGGGCGCGGCCGAGCAGGCTGCCGCGTCTGAGCAAGCGTCATCGTCCATCGAGCAGATGGTCGCCAATATTCGGCAAAACGCCGACAACGCGCAGCAAACCGAGCGGATCGCGGCGAAGGCCGCGCAGGACGCGGAAGAGGGCGGCAAAGTCGTCGCGGAAGCCGCCGCCGCGATGCGGGACATTACCAAAAAGATTTCGATTATTGAGGAAATTGCCAGTCAAACCCGGTTGCTTTCGCTGAACGCGACAATTGAAGCCGCCCGCGCGCAGGACGGCAAAGGGTTTGCGGTCGTCGCCGCCGAAGTCCGCGCGTTGGCGGAACGCAGCCAAGACGCCGCCGCCGAGATTAACGAGTTGGCGAGCGCTTCGATGGCGATTGCCGAACACGCGAACACCATCCTGCTCGAACTCGTGCCGGACATTCGGAAAACCGCGAAGCTCGTGCAGAACATCAGCGCGGCCAGCCGCGAGCAGGATCTCGGCGCGGCGCAGATCAATCGCGCGATCCAGCAGTTGGATCAGGTGATTCAGCAGAATTCCGTGACCTCTGAAGAGATGTCCGCAACGGCGGATTTGCTGAATACGCAGGCCGAGCAGTTGCAAACGACCACCATGTTTTTCACGCTCACTGCTGAAGAACAGCCGCCCGCAGCGCAGTCGCATGAGTAGAGGGGGACGCGCTCCTGCCGCTGCCCATCTCGAAAGGGAAGGCGGGCAATATCAACCTGATTTTTCGCGCCGCGCCGCGCGGAAGGCGTCTTCCGGGCGGCGAGAACGCTGCGAAGAGGCAAACCGATGAAATTTTTGAACTACATTCACAATTTCCGTGGCGTGGCCATTCTGTGTATCGTGTTTGGGCATTGCGTTTCGGCCTTTGATTGGAGCGATTCGCCGCTGATGGAACAGATTCTCACGATTTTTTTGGGAAACGGCACCGTCTTGTTCGTGTTTATCGCCGGGTATCTGTTTCAGCATTTGATTGATCGGTATGAGTTCAAAGATTATTTCGTGAAAAAGCTGCAATACGTCATTTTGCCGTATCTGATCTGCTCAATTCCGGCGATGGTGTTTTTTGTCTTTTTTCAACAGCGCTGGAATGTCGCAGCGGGCTTTTATGGCCGACCGTGGTACGCGCAAATCGTCATGTTTTATCTGACCGGCGCGCATTTAGCCCCGTATTGGTTTATTCCGATGATATTCATTTATTATCTCGCCTCGCCAGTGTTAGCGTGGATTGATCGTCACCCCCAAATTTATTATTCCCTGCCCGTGTTTGTCGTGGTGGCACTGTTGATTCCGCGCGCCGGGGCAGGGGCGGTGTTTCAAAATTTCGCGCACTTTTTTTCGGTCTATCTGTTCGGGATGTTGTGCAGCCATTATCGCGCGCAGATTATCGAAGT
This sequence comes from uncultured Candidatus Moduliflexus sp., assembly GCA_964498135.1. Lineage (GTDB taxonomy): Bacteria > Moduliflexota > Moduliflexia > Moduliflexales > Moduliflexaceae > Moduliflexus. Next base: position 11,891 of record CAZCGG010000122.1, on the reverse strand, counting down.
CATTGCGCGGCGCGCAAGCCTGATCATGATGGCGGTTGCCGTTCTCGGTTTGAGCGTGTTAGATTTTTATACGACAGGGCATCAAGCGGCATATTTGCAGAAACTTGTCTTTTCCGCACTGTTTTTGGCGCTGCTTTATAAGTTTGACGCGCACATCAAAAAAACGTTTTCGTTGTTAGCGACGACGAGTTTTGGCATCTATTTTGTGCATAGCTATATTATCAGCACACTGAAAATGGTCTATGCGAACCGCACCGGCCACTATTTTCACGGCGGGATGCTCCCGTTTCTGCTGCTCGGCGTCTTCGCGTCCGCCGCGAGCCTCGGCATCGTCGTGCTGATTCAGGCCGTGTTCAAGAAACATTCCCGCTATATTATCGGCAGTTGAACCGCCAATCGCGGCGGCTCTCGGCGCATTCTTGCGGCGGCTTTATTCCGCCGCGCATTCCCCAATCGGCGCGACGGCCGGGCGCGCTTGCGGCCGCGACGGACGGGCAATCAGCGCGATGCCGCTAAGCACGCAGGCGCATCCGGCGACATGCGCCCACGACAGTCGCTCATGCAGCAGCAGCGCGGAACACGCCAGCGCGCTGAGCGGAATGACGCCCGTAAAGACCGCCGCCGTATTGGCCTGAACTTGCGCCAATCCTAAAAACCAGAGCCAAAACGCCATCACCGTCACGATGACGCCCAAATAGATGATTGCCAGCCATTGCGCGGCCGTGACTGCCGTAAAGTCGAACTGCGCGGCCTCGCGCGCGCCGAGCGGCAAAAAAAGCAGCAAGCCGAACACGCCCATCCATGTGGCATTGGCAAGCGGGGAAACGTTTTTCGAGAGCATTTTGCCGAAAATGCTGAACAGCGCCTCGCCGATGACCGCGCCGAAAATCAGCAGATTTCCCGCCAACGGCAGCGAGCCGCGTGCGGCATGTGGCGATGCGCCGAACACGTTGACCAGCATGATGCCGCAGACCGTAAACGCGATCCCCAGCCATGTCCGCCGTTCCGCCCGCTCTTTCAGCCAGATCGCGGAAATCACGCCTAACGCCGCAGGGGTCGTGCTGGTGATGATGCCGCCTTCCGCCGCGCTCGTCAGGCGCAAGCCGTACAGCAAAAAGACCGAAAACAGGAACACGCCGCAGAATGCTTGAAGAAAAAGAATGCCCCAATCTTTCCGCGTGATGCGGGCGACAAGGCGGCCTTCCCGCGCATACAGCCACGGCAGCAGAATCAGCGCGGCGACGGCAAATCGCAGCGCGCCCGCTAAAAAGACCGGAAAACTCACAGTAATCATTTTCCCGACAACGACAGAACTGCCGACAATCCCCATTGCAAGGGACAATTCAACATAAGCGCGAAGAGATTTCATGTGGAATATTTTGGCCGTCATCCTTCGACTTCGCTCAAGATGGCTGGTCATGGCGAACGGAGTCGAATGATGAGGCTCTAAAAGGTAT
>CAZCGG010000122.1:7844-10334 GCA_964498135.1 uncultured Candidatus Moduliflexus sp. | reverse complement strand
CTCAAGATGGCTGGTCATGGCGAACGGAGTCGAATGATGAGGCTCTAAAAGGTATTGAGACGTTTGAGTATAAGTGATTACAAATAATTTTCTGAATTTCTCGCGCCAAGGCGCAAAGGCTGTTGTTCAAATATTCTTGGCGTCTTTGCGCGAAATCAAAAAAAATTATTGATAATCACTTAATAAGCGTTTCACGCGGATTTGTCTTGTATCATCTTGCTGAATTCGCCTGGCGTTAACCCGACGATGCGCTTGAAATGGCGGTGGAAATGGCTTTGATCCACGAAGCCGAGTTCATACGCCGCATCGGTGATGGCGCGGCCGTGCGCGAGGAGGGCTTTCGCCCGCAAAATGCGCGTCTGCAAAAGATAGGCGTGGGGCGGCAGGCCGGTTGCGCGTTGAAACACGCGGGCGAGATGAAACGGGCTGAGGTACGCCGCGCGGGCAAGGTCGTCGAGCGTTATGTTCTCGGCGCAATGCGCTTCGATATAGGCTTTGGCGCGTGTGACGGCCTGCGGTTCTGCGCCGATGCGGGCGGGCTGCGGATGCGTGTCGGCGTGGCGGATGATCAGGCTGCCGAAGACCTGAAACAGGCGTGTTTCCTGCTCAAGCGGCGCAAGCGTCCCGTCGTCGCAGGCGCGATGCAGATCGCGCAGCGCGGCGGCTAAGGCGGGATCATGCAAGACGCCGGACGCGAAAAATGGCAGCGCCTCCGGCGTTCCGGTGATTTCGGCGGCGATGCGCCGCATAAGGCCAAGATCAAGGTAAAACATGCGGTACGTCCAGCCGGTTTCGGCGGCGGCGCGGCCGGTGTGCGCTTCGCCCGGATTGGCCAGATTGACGCTCCCTTCCGGCGCAATCAGATGCTCGCCGCGATACTCGAATCCTAACGCGCCCGCCTCAATCACGCCGACCGGAAAATCGTTGTGCGCATGGCGCGCAAACTGCTGGCGCATGTATCGCGCATGCAAGAGCGTCATGTGTCCGAAACTCGTCGAAATCCGGCGAATTCTCGCGGTGTCCCGCGCTGGCTTTTTCGGTTGTGATGACATGATAGAACGCGCTCGAATGAATTGCGGCGGGCAAGACCTGATAATGAGGCAAGCATTCCCCAACGCCGCAACGCGCCGTTTTCGTCCAATTTTCGGAAGATTTCGGCGGCTGCCGATTATTCTTATACTTTCTTCTTGCTTTTTTATTCTCTCTCAATTTTAGAGAACGCCTGACGGATCTTTGAAGACCTGTCAAGTTTCACGCACTCGAATGGACATTTTATGATAAGGGAGGGAACTGAAACGTTTGACTGACGCATGAAAACGATTAAACGCGGATTTATTTTGCCGAGTTCGGCAATTACGATTAAAGAACGCTATGTCAGAAATTATGAAATGCTCGATAAACCGCCTCAAGTCGGGGATGTCGTGTATGGGCAGATCAGCCGGATCGGGCAGCATTCGTCCTTAGAGAATTCCTCTGGCCGCATTCACTCGATTCATAACGGGACGCGCGGGATTTTCGTGTACGGCAACCGCTACGCGCCGGATTATTATGAAGGCATCGTGCCGAAAAGCTTTCATGAAGAGGCCGATTTGCTTGCCAGATCGGGCATGATCGGCGCTGTAAAAAATAAGAACGCGCTGATTAAAGACCCGACGCGGGTGAAAATTTTCGGCTATGTGTGCCGCGAAGACGGCACGGTGCTGAACACGAAAAATTTTCCTCTCATTAAACCGCATCAAATCGCCAAAAAAACCCCTCGCGCCAAAATGATTCTTGTGTGCGGCACTTCGATGAATTCCGGCAAAAGTTACGCGGCGGCGGCCTGTTGCTGGGCGTTAAGCACAATGGGGCATGTCGTCCGGGCGACGAAAGCGACGGGAACGGCGAGCCTGAAAGATATTCTGCGCATGAACGACGCCGGGGCCAATCCCTACGCCGATTTCACCTATTTAGGCTATCCATCCACGTATTTGCTGCCCGAAGCGGAAGTCCTGAACGTCTTTCACCAATTAGACCTGAAATTCGCCAACAATCCGAAAAATTACTGGGTGGTTGAGTTTGCCGACGGCATTATTCAGAGGGAAACGGCGATGTTGCTGCAATCGCCGGAAGTCAAATCGCGGATTCATAAATTCATTTTCTGCGCGTCGGATGCGTTCGGCGCGATTGGCGGCTTGCGCGTCTTGAAAGAGCGGTTCGGCATGGAACCGGATGCGATGTCCGGCGTCTGTTCCAGTTCCCCGCTTTCCGTGCGCGAACTCTCGGAATTTACCGATATTCCGGTTTTTAACAGCGGCGATCCGAACCTGAACATGCTGGCCGACATTTTGTTGAAGTAATCGGCATGAGAAATGCTGTTTTTCTCGGAGCTCCCGTCGGGGCGTTCAATTGAACGCCTCTACGGGGATTCGAATATAATCTTTTTTACCTCAATTTACTTGATATTGCCTAACAAAATGCCGCCGACCGTCGCCAAGACGCAGCCGATAA
>CAZCGG010000122.1:0-7744 GCA_964498135.1 uncultured Candidatus Moduliflexus sp. | reverse complement strand
TACTTGATATTGCCTAACAAAATGCCGCCGACCGTCGCCAAGACGCAGCCGATAAGCGTCAACGTCGCGGCGCGCGTCTTGGGCTGCGGATCTTTCAGCACGTAAACTCCCATCAGCGCGTTCACGACGACGGAAAGCTGGGCGAGCGTATAGCCTTTGCCCGCGCCGAGTTCGCCGACTAACAGAAGCATGCCGTAATTTCCCGCACTCCACAGCGCGCCAGTGGCGAGCGCGCGCAGATAATCCATGCGCGAATCGAGCGCGACGGATTGGCGGGAAAGCGCAACCAGCAGGGCGCTTCCGACGAAAATGCCGACCGCTAACGGAAAGGCGGCGATCCAGAGCGACAATTGCGACATTTTAATCGGAATGTAATAAATTCCCCAGAGAATGCCCGCGCCGACCGCGCCCAATAAGCCGAGCGTAAAGGCGCGTTTGTCGCTGCCCGTCTCGCCTTCGCCGCCGCTTTTGGAAAAAATAATCAGCAGCACGCCCGCGATAATGATGATCACGGCCGCGCCGAGCAGCAGCAGGTTTTTCAGGCCGATATTCATAAACTCGCCGAACATGATCGCGCCTGCGATGAGGCTGACGATGATGTTCATCGGCGCCCAAATTCCAAAGGCTTTCGCCATGCCGATATGCTTTGTTCCCGTGAAGGCGCATAAGCAGCTGACCGACCAGATCAGCCCGCCGAGAAACGGAAGCCAGAACATGCTCCACCGCAGTTGGCTGAAAAGTCCCTGCGTGGATGAAATGAGGCTGACGATCAGCAGATTGACGGCGGCCACGTAAAACGTCTTGATTTGCTGGCCTTTAAAGGCCACGTTTTGCGATGGCGACAGCCAAGTTCCCCACGCAACAATCGTCAGCAGCGCGTAAAGAATCCCTAACATAGATATTTCCCCCTTTCTCAAGGAACGCTGTCAAACACCTCGAAGGGGTCTGACAGCGTTGTAAAAAATTTAGGCGTTCCGTCGGCAGATTTCGCCGTAAATTCGGGCAGTGATCGGCGTCGCCACGCCCAATTCCTGCCCCAGGCGGAGAATCGCGCCGCCGAAGAAATCCCCTTCATTCCGCTTGCCCGGCGTTTCAACGTCGCGTTGATACGATGTCCGCGTTTCGGGCGCGAAATTGCGCGCTTTGGCAAGCGAATCATCCACAAGCGACTCAGAGAGCGCAACGCCCTTCCGGCGAGCGATGGCGACGATCTCTTCCATGATGCCGCGCGTCAACTCGCGCAGCGCGTTATTCGCAAAAACCGCGCCTAACGCTTCGCCCGAATGCGCCGTGACAAGGCCATACGCGGCGATGAATACGAACTTTTCCCATATCGCCGGAAACGGATCGTCGTTCCAGCGAAGATTGATGCCGCAATGCTGAAAGAATTCCTGAAGCGGCTGTGGATCGAACGCAGAAACGCGCGGATCGCGCCCGCAGACGATGACGCCGTCGCCCCCTTGTTGCGTAACGACGCCGGGGCGTTCAATGCGCGTCCCGACATACACGCAGGCCGGAAGCACGATGCCCGCCGTCAGCGTCGCCCGAATGCGCTCGTACACGTCCACGCCGTTCAACAACGGCAGCAGCGCCGTCTTCGGGCGCATGTTTCGCGCGATGCGCGGCGCGATTTCCGCGAGATCATAGCCTTTCACGCAGACGACATACAGATCCGGCGGCGGCACGTCTTCGAGGCGATCCGTCGCCAGCGTCGGTTTGCAGATGATTCCCTGCTGGTCGGACGTGTTCAACATCAGCCCATGCCGTTGAATCTCGGCCAAATGCGCGCCCCGCGCAATGAAAAACACTTGCGCGCCGGATGCGGCATTCCGCGCAATGGCCTGCGCGATTTTTCCACCGAAATATCCGCCGACGCCGCCCACGCCGACAATGCAAATCGTGTTGATTTTCATTTTTTTCCCTCGCTTCTTGATAATCGAGCAACTCCGTTTCTTGCGTGATAAACCGGCTAATGGCATAATGCGAATGTGTCAGAAAGTCAAGCATTTTCTCGCCGCCAAGCGTTGAAGATAGCGGCGCAATGTCATTTCTTTAAGGGCAAGACTTCAAAAGTCTTGGAGACTTTTGAAGTCTTTTATCACGTATCTACGCTTGCCTCTATAAAATACTGTCAGCCGATACGGGAATGTTAAACGCTGTTCAATGCCCTTATTATAAATTTACTTGCGTATTTTCGCCGTCTTGATAGATATGGCCTGTTTTTCTCATATTTCGATCAATACACATCAATAACGAGGGACATGCGTATGGAGTATCGCACGTATGGAAAGACTGACCTGAAGGTGTCTGCGATTGGCTTCGGGGGGATGCGGTTCGATGAGCCGCGCAACCACGAGAAAGGCGTGGAAACCGTGCTGCGGGCGTTCGAAAAAGGTATCACCTATTTCGACACCGCGCCATTTTACTGTCAGGATCAGTCGGAAATCATTGTCGGCAAGGCGGTTCTGGAGATGAAAAAACGCGGCGCGCCGTTTTATCTCTCCAGCAAGTCAAGCCGCGTTAAGGGCGCGGAACTGCGCCGCGATTTAGAGCAATCGCTGAAACGGCTGCACGTCGAGGCGATTGATTTCTACCACTGCTGGTGTCTGCTAACGCTGGAAGATTGGGCGCGCCGGAAAGCGGGCGGAGCGGTCGCGGAACTGCTCAAAGCGAAAGAAGAAGGGTTGGTGCGTCACGTCACGTTTTCGACGCATCTGCCGGGCCGCGAAATTCGGCAAGTCATCGAAGAAGGCTATTTCGAGGGCGTCACGCTCGGCTATTCGGCCGTCAATTTTCCGTACCGCGAAGAGGGGATTCGGGCGGCGGCGGCGCATGACATGGGCGTCGTCATCATGAATCCGCTCGGCGGCGGCACGATTGTCAGCAACGAAGCGTCGTTTGGGTTTATCAAAGCGCGCCCGCAACAGACTATGCTGGAAGCTGCGCTGCATTTTTTATTGGCGGATCCGCACATAACGGTTGCGTTAGTCGGCTTTCGGAATGCCGCCGATGTGGACAGCGCGGTGGCGGCCGCTGAAAATTATCAGCCGTACGCGCCGGAAGAGATCGCGCAGATTCGCCGCCGGGTGCAAGGGGAGTTCAACACGCTCTGCACGTCGTGCATGTATTGCAAAGGCTGCCCGGTCGGGATTCCGGTCTGGAAATTTATGGAGACGTATAATCACCTGATGCTCAAGGATGGCGAAAACGTCGCTGACCGGCTGAAATGGCATTGGGGAACGAAGTTATCTGAATTGGATCGCTGCGCGGCGTGCGGGCATTGCGAATCGGTCTGCACGCAGCATTTGCCGATTTTGGAACGGTTCGAAGCGCTGAAAAACGCGGCGTAACTTTTCAGGAGATGAGCGCCTCGCTTAGGATGTTTGACGCATGATTTCCCGAATCTGGTGGGGACGATTTGCGATTTTTGCCTCTGAATTTTTCTTTTACATTGCCTCTGTGACTGTGCGCTGGGCGCAAGAAGCCGGGTGGCCTTTAAGCAGCACGCTCTTCGTGTGTGTCCGGTTTCTTGTCGGGTTTCTTGCTGTGTCGCTGGTGATGCTTGCGAAACGCCAGCCGCCGCGCCCGCGCCGCTTTCCTTTGCTGTTGGGACGCGCATTTTTTTATGTCACCGCAGTCTTTTGTTTTTTTAAAGCTGTCGAAACCACGACTGCCGCGCAGGGGAACATTCTGAACATGACCTATCCGGTCTTTACGGTGGTCTTTTCGTGGATGATCTTCCGGCAGCAGCGCGACGTGCGGCTTGTCGGCATGACGCTCGTGGCGTTTATCGGCATGGTGTTCGTGATTGCGCCCGCCGATGTTCGGATGGATTGGAATATGTTATGGGGGTTGAGTTCCGGGGTGTTAACCGGGTTTGGGGTCATTTTTTTAAATCTTGCCCGTCAGCAGAACGATACGGAAACGGTGCTGTTCATGGTCTTTGGCATCGGGACGGCGCTGCTCTTTGCGCTATTCAGGAAGGAGTTGGCCGCCATGCCGACGAGTCCCGAAGCGTGGATGTATTTGGGCGGAGCCGGGGCGGCAGGCGTGATCGGGCAATATGTGATGACGTTTGGCTCGCGCTATCTGTCGGCGGTGGAATGCAGCATGATTTCCACGACGCGCATTCTGCTGGCCGCGTTCTTGGGGCCGATGCTGACGGCAGACGCCGCCTTGCGTTCGACGGGCTGGATCGGGGCGGCATTGATTCTCCTCGCCAATGCCTATTTTATTTTTACGACAATCGAAACAAAAGAACATGTCACTATTACATAAAGGAACGAATCTCTCTAAATAATTTTAAGGGGGTTTCACTACAGATTGACACAGATGATAAAAGACTTCAAACGTCTTGAAGACGTTTGAAGTCTCGTCCTCGCTCATATCATAAGACCGATCAGGTCTAATCTGCGGTGAAACAGTTTTTCTTCATAGCTCGCGTTATTTAGGGATATATTCTCAGGATACCAGAATGACACCATTTGAAAGTTTAGGCATTACTGCCGAAGTCTTAAAAAGCATTCAAGAAATGGGCTTTGAACGCCCTATGCCGATTCAAGAAAAAGTCATCCCCGCGCTGCTGGAAACGCATGAAGATTTAATCGGCTTGGCGCAGACCGGCACGGGCAAAACGGCGGCGTTCGGTCTGCCGATTATTCAGCAGGTCGAGATCGCGCGGAAACAGCCGCAAGCCTTGATTCTCGCGCCGACCCGCGAATTATGCCTGCAAATCGCCGGGGACATGAAGAATTTTGCGAAATATCTGCCGAACCTGAATATCGTCGCGGTGTACGGCGGCGCGGACATGTCGCGGCAAATTAAAGCGTTGCAGCACGGCGCGCATATTATCGTCGCCACGCCGGGGCGAATGAATGACTTGTTGAATAAGCAGAAACGCATTGACCTCTCCGCCATCCGCACCGTCGTGCTGGATGAAGCCGACGAAATGCTGAACATGGGCTTCAAAGAAGAATTGGACGCCATTCTTGAGCAGACGCCGGAGACCAAAAATACGCTGCTCTTTTCCGCGACGATGCCGAAAGATGTGCTGGAAATTTCCAAAAATTACATGCACTCGCCCCGCGAAATCGCGGTCGGACACCGGAACGCGGGCGCGGAAGATGTCTCGCACATTTTTTACACCGTGCCGACGAAAGACCGCTATCTTGCCTTGAAACGGGTGATTGACAGTTCCCCTGAGATTTACGGCATCGTCTTTTGCCGCACGCGCACGGAAACGCAGGATGTCGCCAGCAAGCTGATTCAGGACGGCTACAACGCGGACGCGCTGCACGGCGATTTGTCGCAGGCGCAGCGGGAATACATCATGCACAAATTCCGCATCAAAAACCTGCAATTGCTCGTGGCGACGGACGTGGCGGCGCGCGGGCTGGACGTGAAAGACTTGACGCACGTGATCAATTACAATCTGCCGGATGAAAACGCTGTTTATACTCACCGGAGCGGGCGCACCGGCCGCGCCGGACAGACCGGCACGTCGGTCGCGATCGTGAACCTGAAGGAGAAATACCGCATTAAACAGCTTGAATCGCAGCTTCGCAAGAAATTTGAGCAGCGCCCGATTCCAACCGGCGACGAGATTTGCGAAAAGCAATTGCTCAGTTTGGTGGATAAATTGGACAAAATCGAAGTTGATCATAAAGAAATTGACCGCTTTCTCCCGGCCGTGCATGAAAAATTGGAATGGCTCAGCCGCGAGGATTTGATCAAGCATTTCGTGTCGCTGGAATTCAACCGGTTTCTCGATTATTACAAGGATTCCAAAGATTTGAACATCGCGGTGGAAGAAAAGAGCGCGGAAAAAGGCGGCCGGAAGAAGCGCGACCGCAAAGAGCGGGGCGAACGCGGCGAGCGCCGGGAGTTCCGCGAAGAGCGCCGCGAACCGTCGCGCCTCGCGGAAGAGGGCTTCACGCGCTTTCATCTCAATCTTGGCTATAAAGACAGCCTGACGCCGCGCGATTTGATGGGGTTGATCAATCGCTGCACCCGCAAAAAACATATTGAAATCGGGCGGATTGATTTGATGAAGACGTTCTCGTTCTTCGAGGTTGAAGAAGCCTATACGAACGTGATTTTGTCCTCGTTTGAAGGCGTCGAGTATAACCGCAAAGAAGTGATTGTGCAGTTGGCGCAGGAAGGGATGGCGGAGGAACGCCCAATGCGCGAGGAACGGCACGAGCGCGGGCGCGAGCGGGATGCTGACCGGAAGCGGCGCAAGAAAAAAGAGGATTCGTGGCGCGATTAGGCTGAATGGGGATGGTTGCCCCTGAAAGGCGTGTGATGGCCTTTCAGGGGTTTTGTATTTTTTGCAAATGGCATGAAAAAATGCTTGTCAATGGCGGCGTTTTGGGATAGATTAGAAAAAAACCATACACGATTCTCAAAAATTTACCGCTATTTCTGCGCACGACGGTACGGTGAGGCGTGTTCCCCGTCCCGTAGGGACGCCCGCGCATAGCCCGCCGATTTATCGGCGGGGATCGTGGCGGCGATGAATCGGCGGCGCGTGATGCGTTCGCGCCGCGTGTTTCCGCCAATAAATTGGCGGGCTATTGGCGCGCGTCCCTGACGGGACGGATATGGCGCAAACCTGAGAGGTTTTGGGCGGAGAAAGGTAAATTATGCCAACGCTTTCATTGTTTTATGGCGTGTTGATTCGGATGTTTTTCGTGATATTGAAAAACATCATGTGCCGCATATCCATGCTGAATATCAAGGCGAAGTGTCCGTCTATGCCATTCATGACGGAACGTTGTTGGCCGGAAGCCTTCCGCCGAAAAAGCATAAATTGGTGGTGGCATGGATTGAAATTCATCAAGAAGATTTATTGGCCGATTGGGAATTAGCGGTCAATGGGAAAACTCCACTTCCAATCAGAGGCTTTGATCAATGACCATTCGAGAAATTTATCCGCAGCCTGATTACACGTTGCAGATCGTGGCGCATGATGGACGGCGCGGCGTATTCGACGTGACGCCCTATTTTCAATATGATGCCTTTGCGGTATTAAAAAACTTTGCCATGTTCGAGCGCGTTGTCAATGGCGGCTATTTTATCGAATGGGAATGCGGCGCCGATCTGTCAGCCGATACGATTGAAGCGCGTTGGCTGATGAATAGGCAGGCGGTGGGGTGAGGCGTGTTCCCCGTCCCGTCAGGGACGCCCGCGCATAGCCCGCCGATTTATCGGCGGCGCGGAATGCGTTCGTGCCGCATGTTTCCGCCAATAAATTGGCGGGCTATTGGCGCGCGTCCCTGACGGGACGGATATGGCGCAGGCCCGACAGGTGTTCAAAACTTGTCAGATATTGAACAGGGAGGATGTTATGTTTGTCAATCCAGATGTTTGCGTTCGCGGCAATCTGATTCATGCCCGGACATCGCTGTTGGAGCGGGTGGTGTTTTTGTGGAGTTTTGATAAAACCGTCGAGATTGACCGGACGCAGCGCGTCATTCGGATCGCGTCGCGGTCTTTCTGGTTCGTCAACTCGACCAAAGACATCCCGTTTGGCCGCATTCGCAGCGTGGAAACGAAAGCGTCGTCCGAGAAGGATAAGATGGGACGGGAGCGATTTACCTACTCCATCGTGCTTTTGCTGGAAGATCCCAGAGAGAAATTCACGCTAATCAATTTTAAAGACGGACTGACCTCCTCTGAGACCGCCTTTCAGGAGTATTTTGATCTGCTTAACGCATCTCTTAAAAAAAGATGACGCCGGGCG
>CAZCGG010000121.1:0-13560 GCA_964498135.1 uncultured Candidatus Moduliflexus sp. | reverse complement strand
TACACGCCTGCCACTTTAAAGGCGGCGTTCACGATGGCCTGCGCTTCCTTGCGAATCTGATCCAAATGCGCCGTTCCCTTGAAACTTTCGGCGTAAATCTTGTAAATGTCTTCCGTGCCGGACGGGCGGGCGGCGAACCAGCCGTTGTCCGTTACGACCTTCAAGCCGCCGAGCGGCGCGTTATTCGCCGGAGCGTGCGTCAGTTTGGCGATGATTTTTTCGCCCGCCATTTCCTGCGCGGAAATCATGTCAGGCGACAGGTTGTTCATCACCGCCTTCTGCGCCCGATTCGCCACGACATCCATGCGGTCATAAACCGGGCTGCCGAATTGCGCCTCTAACGCCTTGTAATGCTCGCCCGGATCTTTGCCCGTCACGGCGGTGATTTCGGCGGCCAGCAAATCGAGAATGATGCCGTCTTTGTCCGTCGTCCAGACCGATCCGTCCAGCCGCAGGAATGACGCGCCCGCGCTCTCTTCGCCGCCGAAGCCGAATGAGCCGTCCACGAGGCCGTCCACGAACCATTTGAACCCGACCGGCACTTCCGCGAGGCGGCGTCCCAGATGTTTCGCCACGCGGTCAATCATGGAACTCGACACCAGCGTTTTGCCAATCGCCGCGTCTTTGCGCCAATTCGGGCGATTCTGGAACAGATACCAGATCGCCACCGCGAGGTAATGATTCGGATTCATCAAGCCCACGCTCTTCGTCACGATGCCGTGCCGGTCATAATCGGGATCGTTTCCGAAGGCGATGTCAAACCGGTCTTTCAGCCCGATCAGGCTCGCCATCGCATACGGCGACGAGCAATCCATGCGGATTTTGCCGTCTTTGTCCACTGTCATGAACGCAAACGTCGGGTCAACGTTCGGGTTCACGATGGTCATGTTCAACTTGTACATCTCCATCATCGGCTGCCAGAAGCCGACGCCCGCGCCGCCCATCGGGTCAACGCCGATGTTCAGCCCGGCGGAGACAATCGCGTCCATGTTCACGACGCGCTTCAAATCATCCAGATACGGCGTCACGTAATCGTGTTCGTGCGTCGTCGCGGCCTTCAGCGCCTTTTCAAACGCAAGGCGTTTGACCTCTTTCAAGCCGTTCGCCAACATCTGGTTGGCGCGATCCTGCACGACTTTCGTGATGCTCGTATCCGCCGGGCCGCCGTTCGGCGGATTGTATTTGAAGCCGCCGTCGGTCGGAGGATTGTGCGACGGCGTAATTACAACGCCATCGGCCACGCCACTCGTCCTGCCGCGATTATAGCTCAAAATCGCGTGCGAAATCACGGGCGTCGGCGTGTAGCCGAAACCGCGCTGAATCATGATGTCCACCCCGTTCGCCGCAAAGACTTCAATCGCCGTCGCTAAGGCGGCTTCCGAAAGCGCGTGGGTATCCATGCCGACGAACAGCGGCCCGGTGTAGCCCTGCGCCTGCCGATATTCGCAGATCGCCTGCGCAATCGCCAAAATATGGTCTTCGTTGAAGCTATTCTTCGTGGACGTGCCGCGATGCCCGGACGTGCCGAACGACACTTGCTGCGCCAAATCGTTGACATCCGGCTTGCGCGTGTAATACGCCGACATCAGGCGGGGAACATTGACGAGCAACTCACGCGGGGCAGGCTTGCCTGCCAATTCATGCAAACTCATATGAACCTCCTTGTTGTACATGGAACGTTAATTGATAGTGGTTTCGTATGAACTGATCTGTCAGGAGTGTCAAATCTTGATTTGACAGCGAAATCAAGATTTCGCGCTCCTCAAAATACGCCGCAAACAGAGTGAACATGTTTGTTGACAGCGTATGCCCGCAAGCGCCTTTTTAATAATGCTCAAATTCTTCATCAAGCGTATCTTGTAAAGGAGTCGTTGGCGACATGTCCGGTTCATGATTCGGAGAATCTTGGGACGACGACGCCTCCTCATGTTTCCGGCGTTCGGTTGGTCTCGCCTGAGGAGTCGCAAGCAAGCTCTTTACGAGCGCGCCCAATGCATGTTCGCTTGCGCCTTTGGCCGCCAGCGTCTGCAACGCATGGAGCACATCCTGATCTTCCTCAATCTGCTCAACTTTGGACGTTTCGGGGAGCGTAAAAAACGCGATGGTATCCTGTAATTGCTCAGCTTGTTTCGCCAAAACCTCTGATGCAGACGCGATTTCTTCCGCACTTGACGCATTCATCTGCGTCACTTGATCCAATTGCTGCACCGCTCGGTTAATCTGCTCAACTCCTGACGATTGTTCCGCGCTCGCCGCGCTGATCTCCATCACTAATTCCGCCGTTTTTTGAATATTCGGCACAAGCGTCATGAGCATCTCGCCGGCTCTCTGTGAAACGTCCAGAGTGGAATTGGCTAATTTGACGATTGTTTCTGCGGCGATGCGCGTGGTATTCGCTAAATCGCGCACTTCATGTGCCACCACGGCAAACGCCTTGCCGTAATCTTGCGCGCGGCTGGACTCAATCGTCGCATTCAAGGAGAGCAGCCGCGTTTGCTGCGCAATATCTTGAATCGTCGAGATTTGATCCACAATCTGCTGCATTGCCACGGCGGTTTCAGCCACCACTTTTCCGCTCTCTTCTGCGTAAGCCACCGATTGTTTGGCGAGAGATTCCGTTTGCCGCGCATGCTCGGCGTTCTGCCGAATATTCGCGGACATTTCTTCCATTGAGGAAGACACTTCTTCGGTCGCTGCCGCCTGCTGTGATGTTCCTTGTGACAAGGTTTGCGCGCTGCTGCTCAAGTCGCTGGTATTTCTCACAATGGTATTGACCGCATCCTTGACTTCATGCACCACGTCAATAAATTTGACGGTCATCGCGCGAAAGGCATTCGCTAATGCACCGATTTCGTCGTGTTGATGGATAAGAATATTGCAGTTAAAATCTCCCTTGGCAAGGGTTTCAGCGTTCGCAAGAAGTAACGCAAGCGGGCGAATCAGCATCTGTCGCACGCTCAGAATCAGCGCGACAAACAACACGGCATCTAATAATACAATCGTCATGGCGACCGTTTTGATCGCTTGATGCAGATCGGCTTGCATAAACAGCGTCGTCATTGACAAAACGACTGAGCCCAAATTCCTTCCCTCGATTTCAATTGGCGCATTTCTGGCGATGTCACTGCTTAGAGGAACTTCTTGCAGATTAATTATCTGCCATAGAGGGTCGCGTCCTTTGTTTGTCAAGATACGTCCTTTCTCATCTTTGACGAAAATGCTTTGGATATTTTTTTCACGCAGTTCTGAAAGAACGACTTTTTCCACTTGAAGGTCATCCGCGCCCCACATAGGCATTGAGAGATTTTCGGCCAAGCGGACAATCACGCTGTCGGCTAACTCATTCAGACGGGAAAGTCCGGCTGACCGCAATGCCATGTATTGATACACGCCATAGAGAGAAAGCAGCGTTGTTAAGAAAAAAATGAGCATGACGCTCATCTTCGTTTGAATGCTTATCTGTATATTTCCCATGTCAATACATCTCATCCAAAACAGCGTTCACTACGCTACGCGGAAAAATCTCACTCCCGCGAAATGCGTTGTTCTTTAGAGATTCGTCATCGGTCATTTTGAATTGATGGGTGGAACAGGCATTCCTGCCTGTTCGAGACAGACAGGAATATCTGTTCCACCGTGATCAAGACGATTTTACCACTATTGGAGATTCTTACTAAAGTCCAGCAAGGTATTTCTCAATAATTTGCGCGCGCAATTGTTCCAATTCGCCGCTGGTCTGCATCTCTTGGATCACTTTTTCAACTTGCGGAATCAAATCTCGATGCTTTTCATGCAGATAATGATAAATCTCGATTTTCTGCAACGGAGGCGTCAAAAGATGGACATCGGCGTCTAATTTCAATTTTTTGAGCGCAGCCAAACCGCTAAAGGCGTCTGAAACCGCCACATCTATGCGATCTCCGGCTAAAATAGTCATGAGTTGCTCCAGCGTTGTCGCTAAATGCACCTTTGCCATGCCTTTCGTACCGTCTTCAGACGTTCCGACTCCCCGCACGATTCCGATGTTATACTCCTTGATGGATTCCCAGCCTTTGACTTCAAAATGTTCTTTTTTTGAGAACACGGAAGGCTCAATATAATTGATTGCGGGGCGCACCGGAATCAAGGTAGGATATTGCTCCTGCACCCTGATATTTCGGTGAACTTCGCCATCCAGTTTTCCCTCGCTTGAATCAATAATCGCCCGCTTGGCAGGAAGATCGACAAGCTCAAGTTGAATATTCAAGCGACTATAGACGACTTTGAGGATTTCTCCACCGACGAATTGATCCGGAATATTTTCGATTCGAGCAATCCGCAGCGTCGTCTGCGCAGACGCTGCCGCGCACCATGCAAACACAACACACCCGATCACTGCTGCTTGTAATGTTCTCATGTTCGATAATCTCCCTTACATTAGAATGGTGATGCGTCTGATTGAGTCATCATACACATCATCGCCATGTTATGCCAATTGCGGTAACAAACGAGCATGCATAGATATGGCGCGGTCGCCCCAAAAATGCGCCAAAAACAGCGCATTCCCCAAAGCCATGCCCAGCAAGGGGACGCAAAATATCATGTTATCCTCCTCTTTAATTAGATCACCTCCCGATATTTCAGCGCGTTGATCTCCTCGATGGCATGGTCTAACAGGAAGCGCACCACGTCGCCGATTGTCACCATGCCTTTCAGTTGATTGCCCTCTAAAATCGGCAGATGCCGGATGGCGTTCGCCGTCATTTTCTGCATGACGATCTCGATGTCATCGTCCGGCGCGCCGACAATCATAATCTCGCGCGGCGTCATCACCTCGTTGACCGCGATGCCCTCCAGATTTCCGCGCGTCTCATACGTTTTCCGCAGCGCGTCGCGTTCCGAGATGATTCCCAAAACTTCATCCTCGAAATTAAGAACGATCACCGCCCCCAAATGCTTGTCGTTCAAGATTTTGATGCAATTGAACAGCGATTCATCTGGCGGAATGCAAAACAGCGAATTGTCTTTCTGGCGCAGTAATTCGGAAACAATCATACCCGGGATTTATATACCCCGCCCAACCCTCCCCTCAATCAGGGGAGGGAAAAAGAGTTCTCAGTTATTCCCCCCCTGATTAAGGGGAGGGTTGGGCGGGGTGTATAAGCTCTGATTCCTATCGAACGTTCGGAGAATACGCTTTCAGGATGTCAAGCGCATGCTTGACCTGCGTTTTCGTTGGCGGCGAGACATCGCTCAGGCTGTATTGGCAGCCCAACTCCGCCCATTTGTATTCTCCCATTTTATGAAACGGCAAGAGTTCGACGGCTTCGACCGTCTTCAACGACGCGATGAACTCGCCAAGCTGCCGCAAAAATTCTTCCCGATCCGTCCAGCCCGGCACAAGGACGTGCCGAATCCAAAGCGGCTTGCCCATCTCCGAGACGGCGTGGGCGAAGCGCAGCACGACGGCAAGCTCCCGACCGGTCAAGCGTTGATGCGTTTCCGCGTCCATACACTTAAGATCCAGCAGCACGAGATCGGCAACCTCCAACACCGGACGCGCCTTTTCAATCGGCGCGTAGCCGGACGTATCCACCGCCGCGTGAATCTGCGCCCGCTTGCATTCTCGCAGCAACTCGCGGACAAATTCGGCCTGCAAGAGCGGCTCGCCGCCCGTGATGGTCACGCCGCCGCCCGAAAAGCGCATGTATGAGCGATATTTGAGAATCTCGCGCATCACGTCGGCGACTTCGACTTCGCGCCCGCCGCGCGCGTCCCACGTGTCGCGGTTATGGCAATACAGGCAGCGCAGGGGGCAGCCTTGCATGAACACCACGAACCGAATGCCGGGGCCGTCCACCGTGCCGCAGCTTTCAAACGAATGAATCCTGCCGGTCAACATCATATTTTTTGCCCTGAAAGGGCGATGGGATAAAGCAAGGGGTTTCAAACCCCTTGCGGCTCTCGCGCCCTGAATGGGCGCATTTAAGAAGAATGTGAATTTTTTCCAGATATTGAAACATCTGGCGTTAATCCGCTGCCCTTTTAGGGCAAAAACAGCCTGTTAAAAGCCCTCGTGAAACGTGCGGTTAATGACATCAATCTGCTGCTCGCGGGTCAGCTTAATGAAATTCACGGCATAGCCGGAAACGCGAATCGTCAACTGCGGATATTTTTCAGGGTGATCCATCGCGTCTAACAGCGTTTCGCGGTCGAACACGTTGACGTTGATGTGATGCCCGCCGTCATGGCAATAGCCGTCTAACAGGCCGACTAAATTGGCGACTTGCTGTTCTTTCGTTTTGCCCAATGCCTGCGGAATAATCGAAAACGTGTACGAAATGCCGTCTTCGGCGTGATCATAAGGCAGTTTCGCCACCGACGCCATTGACGCAATCGCGCCATGCGTGTCGCGCCCGTGCATGGGGTTCGCGCCGGGCGCAAACGGCTCGCCGCCCTTCCGGCCGTCCGGCGTGCTGCCGGTTTTCTTGCCATACACGACGTTCGACGTAATCGTCAAAATGGACATGGTTGGCACGGCGTCGCGGTACGTGCCGTGCTTCCGCAGCTTGCTCATGAACCGTTCGACGATTTCGCGCGCAATCGCGTCAACGCGGTCATCGTTGTTGCCGAATTTCGGGAACTCCCCGTCAATTTCGTAATCCACCGCCAACCCCGCATGGTTGCGGATGATCTTGACGTTCGCGTATTTGATGGCCGACAGCGAATCCGCCACGACGGACAATCCGGCCATGCCGCAAGCCGACGTGCGCAGCACTTCGCGGTCGTGCAAGGCCATTTGAATCCGCTCGTAGGCGTATTTGTCGTGCATGTAGTGAATGATGTTTAGCGTGTTGATGTAGAGTTTCGAGAGCCAATCCATAATCTGATCGAACCGCCCCATCACCTCGTCATAGTTGAGATATTCGGCGGTAATCGGCGCGAATCTCAGCGCGACCTGTTTGCCCGATTTTTCGTCAACGCCGCCGTTAATCGCATACAGCAGCGCTTTCGCAAGATTCGCCCGCGCGCCGAAAAATTGCATCTGCTTGCCGATCCGCATGGCGGAGACGCAGCAGGCGATGCCGTAATCGTCGCCGAATTTCGGGCGCATCAAGTCGTCGCTTTCATATTGAATCGTGCTGGTGCAAATGGAAACTTCCGCGCAGAATTTTTTGAAGTTTTCCGGCAGGCGCTCTGACCAGAGGACGGTCAAATTCGGCTCAGGCGCCGGGCCTAAGTTATACACCGAATGCAGAAAGCGCATGCTCGTTCTTGTGACGAGCGGCCGGCCGTCCACGCCCATGCCGCCGATGCATTCCGTTACCCACGTCGGATCGCCGGAAAAGAGTTCTTCATATTCCGGGGTGCGCAGAAAACGGACGATACGCAATTTCATGACGAAATGGTCAAGCAATTCTTGCGCGTCCTGCTCCGTCAACAAGCCGTTTTGCAGGTCGCGCTCAATGTAAATATCCAAAAATGTCGAGACGCGGCCTAACGACATCGCCGCGCCGTTTTGCTCCTTAATCGCCGCCAAAAAGCCGAAATACGTCCATTGAATCGCTTCCTGCGCGTTGCGGGCGGGCTGGCTGATGTCGAAACCATACGCGGCGGCCATTTCTTTCAATTCTTTCAGCGCGCCGATTTGCTCGGAAAGCTCCTCGCGCAGGCGAATGACGGGCGATTCGACGTAATCCGGGTTCAGCGTCTCTTTCTGATGCTCTTTGTCTTTGATCAGCCAATCCACGCCATACAACGCCACGCGCCGGTAATCGCCGATAATCCGGCCGCGCCCGTAAGAATCGGGCAGGCCGGTGATGATGCCGGAACGCCGCGCTTCGCGCATTTCGGCGGTGTACGCCTCAAACACGCCTTCATTATGGGTTTTGCGATAGACGCTGAAAATTTTCGAGATCGCCGGATCCAACGCGTAGCCATACGCCTTCAAGCCCTGCTCAACAATGCGCAGGCCGCCGTAGGGGATAATCGCCCGTTTTAGGGGCTTATCGGTCTGCACGCCGACAATTTTCTCCAATGTTTGATCAATATAGCCCGGCGCATGCGAGTGAATCGCCGACACGACGCTGGTGTCCGCGTCTAAAATCCCCTTGGCGCGCTCCTGCTCCATCAGTTCCAGCAGGCGATTCCAGAGCGCGGTCGTCGCCGCCGTCGGCGCGGCTAAAAAGCTCGCGTCCCCCGCATATGGGGCATAGTTCTTTTGGATGAAATCGCGCACATGAATTTCGCGCTGCCATTTTCCGGGAACAAATCCCTCCCAAGCGTTCATTATTCGCACCTTCCTTGAATAGGACTTACGCACCCCACCCAACCCTCCCCTCAATCAGGGGAGGGAAACGATTTTTCTGTTGTCTCCCTCCCCTGATTCGAGGGGAGGGCCGGGGTGGGGTGCGTAAGTCCTGTTGAAGAAATTTAGGTTCTTGTATCGGCGATGATGTCAGAGATGATGCGCAAAGCCCCTGCCATCAACGCCCCCCATAGCAGCATGGCATTTCCAACAAACAGCACTCCCAATCCAATATTCCAAATGAGGAGATTGAACTCTTTTACGCCGAAGTCATTTGTCGCATCAGCGAACGCGAGCATGACGACGGCCAGCGTTGCAAGAACGACAACGATAGACAAAATGGCGATCCCAGTCGCGGCCTGCGTGCGCATCGTCGCAAACAACAGCACGGCGTACACAACAAAAATAAGCCCGCAGACGAGCGCAGTCCCAGACGTATTGTCATAAAAAATGGGTTCCCAACCACTGTACCACCATTGGGCGTCTTGAGTATATTTGAACCAGGGCAGAAAAAAACCAATCAATGAGACGAGCGCGCCAATGCTGCGGAACAATAAGGCACGGTCTTGAAGGTTGTTGAGGTGAGTGGTGAATTGAGCGTTCATTTCTTCTCCGATAAAGACGCATCAAATTCGCCTTGCCCCTCACGCGTTAGCGGCAAAAAGATACATGCCGCAAGGGGCGGCGAATTTGTTTGTTTATTTCGTAGATGAACCGCGTGGTTATTTTTTCCCGTAATCTCCTTTTCGAAATGCCTCAAAATACGCATCATATTTTCCGCTTTCTTGTAGCTTGCGAAAACCGCGATTGAAGATGTCGAGCAATGCTTGACTGCGTGGATTTTTCTTGGAGAGAAGCAGTTGATCCTTATGCGTGCTTAATGGACGAGGATGATGCGTAAACAAATTCACCGTGTCCGCGTCAAACAATTCCCGTAATTGATAATAGCCAATGTCTAAGACTTGCGGGAAAATATCAATCCGCCCCGCCCGTAATTTTTTCAGATTGAGATCATCGGAAGGAACGCGATCAACCAAAATCTTCTTCATTTGTTCTGCGCGGAGAAATTCTTCGGAGTACATATATTCAAGGGTGCCGCCGATGCGAACATGTTTGAGATCATCGAATGTTGTCCAGTCAAATGAATAGGATGTTAAGTGAAAGAACACCCATGGGACTTCCCAGAGTGTCTCGCTCGCGTAAAAATACGGCTCGCGTTCGGCGTTCATCTGCCAGGATACCGCCCCGTCAAAGTTCCCTTCTTGAGCCATGAATAAGGCGCGTTTCGCCGGAAGATACGTATATTCGACCCGAATGCCTTCCAGCGCAAACGCTTCCGCGATGATGCGAGAGCCAATCCCGTCATGTTCCAAGGCTGCTGAAAAATATGGCGGCCATTCGACGTTGCTTAAACGAACGACTTCTTCGGCTTCACTCGCATGATGCAGCCCGATGCTCAAAATGAGGCTTATGATGAAAATATACGGTTTCATAGATTATCCCTCCTCTGGCAAATTGCGAGAAATCATGATCAGGACTTTTGAAGTCTTGAAGACTTCAAAAGTCTGTGGAAGTGAATGATGCGGTATACCGTTATATTTCACTGACGCCGAACGCATGAACATTTCTGCTGGTAGTAGAGACGCACGGCCGTGCGTCTCTACGGGATGTCGCGCGCGCCGTTAGCGGCAACGGCCAACCCTGTTAGACACGCCAACCGCGTCTGACAGGGAAATCGCAAGCTAAATCACCGTGCCATCTGGGACGGTTGCCCCTTTAGGAATGATGACTAAGCCATCGCGCACGACCCAGCTATCGGTCTCGGAATCAGGGCGATCCGGCCGATAATTGATCTGCACTTTCCGCCCGATGCGCGCGTTTTTATCCACTAACGCGGATTCGATGATGGTTTCCTCACCGATGCCCAAATCTGGCCGACCGAGCTTCGCGTTCAGTTCGCGCTCTTCCTTGCTTTCATAATAATCCGCGCCCATGATCACCGAATCTTTCACCACCGCCTTCGGGCGAATGACGCTGCGCAAGCCGATCACGGAATTCGTAATCGTCGCCTGCGAGACGCAGCAGCCGTCGGTCAGCAGCACTTGATCCAGCGTCGAGCCATAGACTTCGCACGGCGGCAGGAAGCGCGGATGCGTGTAAATCGGGCGCGCCGGATTATTGAAATCGAACGGACGATTCGGCGACGCCAATTCCAAATTCACCTCGTAAAAACGGCGGATCGTTCCGATGTCAGCCCAATAGCCGTCAAACACGTACCCCATGACGCGCCGCGTTCCCAATGAGGCGGGAATCAAGTCTTTGCCGAAATCGTCGCCCGGCGAATTGAGCAAATCGAGCAGCAACTCCGTCGTGAAGACGTAAATGCCCATCGAGGCCATGAACGGATTGGCCGTTCCCGGCATGCTTTCCAGTCCGGACAGTTCATCCGCTTTCGGTTTTTCTTTGAACAGCGCGATTTCCCCGTCGGGGTTGCGCTTGAGAATACCCAATTCTGGCGCGGCGGCGGCATTCACCGGCTGCACGGCCAACGTGATGTCCGCGTTCGTGTCCACGTGGAATTGCACAAACTGCTGATAATCCATCTGATACAGATGGTCGCCCGCCAAAATCAGCACGTATTTCGTATGCGCGTTTTTGATTTCGATTAACTGCTGGCGCACCGCGTCCGCCGTGCCTTGATACCACGCGGAACTGCGCGGCGTCTGCTCCGCCGCCAAAATTTCCACCCACCCTTCCGTGAAAATGTCGCGTCGGTAGGTGCTCGCGATGTGGCGATGCAGCGAAACGGAGTTGAATTGCGTCAGAATGGCGATTTTTTGAATCCCGGCGTTGAGGCAATTGCTGATCGGCACGTCAATCAAGCGATATTTGCCCGCCAACGGCACGGCTGGCTTGGAGCGTTTCTGCGTCAACGGATAGAGCCGGTTTCCCTTGCCGCCGCCCAAAATTAACCCTAACACATCGTTCATCATACCTGTTCCCTCCTCATATTCAGGCCACGCGAGAACGAGCGCGCCGCCCGAAAAACTCAACGATTGATGAAGTAAAACGGTTGAGTGTCTGCCAAGCAACACCCTACAAAAACCCTGAGAATTTAGGCAAGATATTTCTCTATGCGCCCGGAGAAATTTTTGCGTCACTTCCCGCGTCTTGAAAGAACGCAGAAAAACTCGATAATTTATAACCCCAAAGGGGTGTCATGATTGTAGAAAACAACATGCCGAAAGAATGATTGAACGCCGAAGGCGTGACATAATATGCCACGCCTTCGGCGTTTTTTTGAAGAACGACGGGGAAATCGTTTACTACAATCATGGCACCCCGTCGGGGTTAAAACTGCCGACGGCGCGGAACTTATTTATTTCATCGGCTTTTTGGCGAAATACAACGCGGCGGTCGTCACCACCGCGCCGATAAGAATCGCCACCGCGTACAAGGCGACGTGCTGCACCGCGTTCGGAATCGGCAGGACGAACACCCCGCCGTGCGGCGCAAGCAGTTGGCAGCCGAACACCATAGACAACGCGCCGGTCACTGCCGAGCCGAGCATGATGCTGGGAATCACGCGGAAGGGGTCACGGGCGGCAAACGGAATCGCGCCTTCGGTGATGAATGAAATCCCAAGAACCACCGCCGCTTTGCTCGCTTCGCGCTCATCCGCCGTGAAGCGGTTTTTGAAAAGCATCGCCGCGAGCGCAAGGCCAAGCGGAGGCGTCATTCCGGCGGCCATGACCGCCGCCATCGGGCCGTAAATTTTGCTGGAGAGTAAGCCGACGGCGAACGTGTACGCGGCTTTATTCACAGGGCCGCCCATGTCGAAGGCCATCATCGCGCCCAAAATCACGCCGAGAATAATTGCGCTGCTTTCCCGCATGCTGTTCAGCCAATCGGTCATCATCGTCAAAATCGTTTTCACAGGCGGGCCGAACACGTAAATCATCAGCAGGCCGACAACGACTGTTGACACAAATGGCAGAATTAAGACCGGCTTCAAGCCTTGCAAGGTGTCCGGCAGTTGGATTTTATCGTTCAAGAATTTCGTCAGATACCCTGCCAAAAATCCGGCGACAATCGCGCCGAGGAAGCCCGCGCCGATGGTGCTGGCTAACATGCCGCCGACCAGCCCGGGCGTCAAGCCGGGACGATCCGCAATCGAGTAGGCGATGAACGCCGCGAGAACCGGCACGAACAGCGCAAAGGCCGTGCCGCCGCCGATTTTCATGAGCGCCCACGCGAGCGTCCCTTCTTTGTCGCCCGCGTAAATGCCGCCGAACGCGAACGCAAGCGCAATCGAGAGGCCGCCCGCCACAACGACCGGCAGCATGTACGACACGCCGGTCATCAGATGTTTGTACGGGCCGGTGGTTTTCGCGGAACGCGCTTGTTTCAATTGCTTGACCGTATCAGCCAGATCGACTTTTTTCGGCTCAGGCAGGGCTAAGGCCGCTTGCACGATTTTCTGCCCTTCGTGCAGGGCGGCTTTGGTTGAGGTTTCGTACAGCCGTTTTCCGGCGAAGCGCGACGTGTCAACGTAGGCATCCGCCGCGATAATCACAGCATCCGCTTCTTCGATTTCTTCCGGTGTCAATTGATTTTTCGCGCCGACCGAGCCTTGCGTTTCCACTTTAATCGCATGCCCCAGCGCTTCCGCCGCTTTTTGGAGCGCGGCGGCCGCCATGAACGTATGCGCGATGCCAGTCGGGCAAGAGGTGATGCCGACCAAGAATTTCTGTCGTTCCGCCGGAGCAGCTTGCGGCGCGGGCGCGGCAGGCTGTTGCGTAGCGGCTTCCTTTTCGGCGGTCATTTCCGCGAGCGCCTCCTCGATGACGACTTTGGTTTTGCGAATCGCGTCGCTAGTTGAGACGGCGTACACCGGTTTATCGGCAAACCGCGCCATGTCAACCGCAATATCCGCGCCGATAATCACCACGTCGGCGGCGGCGATCTCCTTTGCGGAAAGCGTGTTTTTAATCCCTTCCGAGCCTTGCGTCTCGACGTTGATGCGATGCCCCATGACGGCGGCGGTTTTTTTCAGGGCTTCGGCGGCCATAATCGTATGCGCGATCCCGGTTGGGCAGGCGGTCACTGCGATAATATTTGCCATGATTTTTTACCACTGATTTCACAGATGACACAGATAAACAAGTTCAATAATCTGTGCCATCTGTGAAACCTGTGGTTTTTTTGCTGAGTTACTCATGTTACGCAACCTCTCAGCGATTCCCCTCTTGGGAGGGGCAAGGGGTGGGTGA
>CAZCGG010000120.1:9213-13613 GCA_964498135.1 uncultured Candidatus Moduliflexus sp. | reverse complement strand
GCGGGCTTGGCGTGAATTCGAAAAACATTATTCATAATTACTTATGAGAGGTTGATGATGAAAAAAATGCATGTTTTTTGTGGAGTCATCTGTATCGGCTTGATGATCAGTGTGACAGTGGCGGCGCAGCCGCGCTCATGTTGGGAGAACGAAACGCCGGGCGCGATATGCGCGGAGCCGATAACCGGCATGGAATTTGTCTATGTGCCGGGCGGCTGCTTTCAGATGGGATGCGACGAATCCGATGCCGAATGTTCCAGCGACGAAAAGCCTCGCCATAACGTCTGCCTGCAAGGTTTCTGGATCGGGAAATACGAAGTGACGAACACGCAATGGCAAACGATCATGAAGCATATTCCCTCGAATTTTCAAGGCGCGAATCGTCCGGTGGAACAGGTGTCATGGAACGACGCGCAGGAATTTTTGCAGAAATTGAACGCGACTGTAGGGGCGTTACATGTAACGCCCCTACAGTTCCGCCTGCCGACCGAAGCGGAATGGGAATATGCGTGCCGCGCCGGAACGACCACGCCGTTTTCGTTTGGCGAGACGATCAGCACGGATCAGGCGAATTATAATGGCAAGTTTATTTATGGCAATGGCAACATCGGCGTTTTTCGCGGCCAGACGACGGATGTGGGGAGTTTTCCGCCAAACGGGTTCGGCCTGTGCGACATGCACGGCAACGTCTGGGAATGGATGGCGGATACCTATCATGAGAATCATTACGGCGCGAAGAAAGACGGCCGCGCATGGGGACGATTAGACGATAAGAGGGCGAAGACGCTGCGCGGCGGGTCGTGGCTCAATGTGCCATATTACGCCCGCAGCACGTTCCGTTACCGATATGAAGCCGATAGCTGGAGCTATTACGTCGGGTTGCGCGTGGTGGTCGGGCGGTGAGGATGTGTTTCCCTGCTGGAGATCAGGGAGTCTGCGATCAGTCCCTCGCATGACGCCGCGAAAGAGGCGGATTTGATGCGCATGTTTATGGCGCTGCGCTCTATCAAATTCATGATTGAACAAGAACTTCAGAAGAACGCATAGCGGAAAAGGAACAACCAATGAAACAGACGAGAGAAGAGTTTCGTCAATGTATTGATGAACTTCGGCAAGAGTTCGAACAGACGTCGAAAATTTCGTATCTGATCAGCAATTTCATCGGCCATATCGCGGAGAATTATTCGACAAAATTCCCATTCATTTTGGAATTTATTCAAAATGCGGTTGACAGCGTTCCAAAGGGGCAAAAGGTGAAGGTTCGGTTTTGCCTGCGGCAAGAGAACGATCAGTATCTTTTAACAATTGCCAATAACGGCAGCCCCTTTTCGGTCACGGACATCGAACGCTTATGCGGGATTACCAAAGAGCGCAAAGGGCCGGACAAAATCGGCTATAAAGGCATTGGGTTCAAGAGCATCGCGCACATCACGGATCATCCGCAAATCTATTCCAATGACTGCCAATTCGAGTTCAATAGAAGCTATCACCCCACCCCTGAAAATTTTTGGTTAGTCGTTCCGCATTGGATTGAAACGCCTCAGATTCCGGCCTTTATTGACGCGCCATCCGAATGGGTGACGTTCGCGCTGCCGTTGCGCGACGATGTGAATATCGAGGAATTAACGCAAGAATTGAATCGGTTGGCGGATGAAAAAGCCTCCCCCGCCTTATTGCTTTTTCTTGAAAACCTTGAGGAACTCGAATTCGTCAACCTGCTGAATGACGAAAGCCTCCGAATTTACAAACAATCCGACGATCATGAAGCGTTGGTCAGTTCGATTAAAGCGATTAAAGGCGGCAAAGAGCGCGCGTTAGGCGCGTGGATCGTGACGCATTATCCGCTTTCCCTTTTTTCAAAGCCGATCCCGTCGGAGGCGTTGATGGAATACGAAAACAAACGCGGCCTGAAAAAGAGAGACGGCGATGGAAAGAAGACGGCGATTTCGTTGGCGTTTCGGATTGAGCGCGCTGGAGAAACGGTTCGATTTGTCAAAAAAGACGGCGCGATATGCGCCTTTTTCCCTGTTGGAGCAGGCGAGAACAGCAGCGGGCTGCGCTTCACCGTTCACGCCGACTTTTTAACGACGCTGAATCGGGAAGCGCTGCTTCCCAATAGCCTGTGGAATGCGTGGCTGATCGCCAACATCCCTGAAGCGGTGATGGAGAGCCTTGAACTGTTTAAGCGCAAACCGGAGTGGCATGCAATGATGTATGATGTGTTGCCGTTGGAAAATGAGGGCAAAGGCCTGTTCAGCGCGGTGACGATGGAGGTGATTCAAAACCTGAAAAATTCGGACATCATTTTGACCGATGATGATCGCAGATGGATAAAACCTGCTGAAGCGTATTGGACTGATGACGCCTTGCTGCGCGGCCTATTGAAGGCCGACGATTGCGTCAAATTAGGCTTGAAAAAGACGTTTGCGTCGCCCCGAATTTTGAGCGCTCAGGCCGACCGCGAACGCCATGAACGACTCAAGCGCGTCTTATGGGAAAAACGAGGCTTGCATGTCGAAAAATTCGACAAAAAAAGCGTGTTCGATCTCTTATGTCATGATCGCTGGCTGCAAAGCAAACAGGACGATCCAGCATGGTTCGAAGCTCTGTTCGAATACCTGCTGAACAGTCAACTCAGCGAGCCGGAAATCGCGCGGCTGCGGAGCGTCTCGCTCATCCCAACGCAGGACGGGCGGCTGCTTCAGCCCAAAGAGGTCTTTCTGCCAACCGCCCCCGTCATCTCGCTGCCAGAAGTGCGGTATGTTCACAGCGCATTGGCGGCGAATCAAGAAATTATGAATTTTTTGCGGCATCGCTTGCGGATGCAAGATGGCACGGCGGAAAACGTTATCAAAACCGTGCTGCTTCCGGCGTTTCAGAGCATGGAAAAAGGCCAAATCGTTGGGGACGGCAATCACCGCGCATTTGCATACGTCGAATTCCTGAAAAATACGCATGAACAGCTTCGTCAGCCGCTTGACCCGCAATTCGTCCAGCAGCTTCGCGGCGCCGTCAAACTTCAAGCCAAAAATTCTGCGTGGTTTCCGCTTGCCGACCTGTATCTGCCGCGCCATGAACACGACGCTGCGCCGGATGACGCCGGAAAATTTCCCGCGCTGCTGTTTGAAAAATCCGATCCCGCGTCATGGCGGGCGTTTTATCACTGGCTCGGCCTGCCTGAACCCTCCGAGAAAAATGCGGTGATCGCCTCATTAACTGAGGCCATGCTGCGCGAGAAACAGGGCGATGTCGCGTGGTTCGAAACGCTTTTCAATGGCCTGCTCAACAGCAGCCTCAGCGACGCGGACATTGCCACACTGCATCAGTTGCCCATCATTCCGACGCAGGACGGGAAACTGCTGCCGCCGAGAGGCGTCTTCTTGCCGACCGAACCGCCGATCACGCTGCCAAACGTTCACAATGCGCATGAGAAACTCATGGCGAATCATGGGCTTGTTCGCTTTTTTCAGCAACGTTTGAACATGCCGGACGGCACGGCGGAAAACGTCATCAGATTCGCGCTGATTCCGGTGTTCCAGAAGACGGAAAAAGGGCGCATCTCAGACGGCGACAGCCGCGTGTTATCGGAATATGTCGGGTTTGTCAAGGCGTGGTATGAACGGCAGACATCACAACGCCAAGCGATTGAGCCGCAATTGTTTCACGAGCTTCGCAGACACATCAAACTCCAAGCGCAACATGATGAGTGGCTTCCTCTTGCTGAATTATATCTTCCGGGAAATGAAAGCGAGGTCATGAAGGATCGCGCCGGAAAAATTCCCGTTCAACTCTTTCAAAAATCCGATAAAGACTCATGGAGAGC
This sequence comes from uncultured Candidatus Moduliflexus sp., assembly GCA_964498135.1. Lineage (GTDB taxonomy): Bacteria > Moduliflexota > Moduliflexia > Moduliflexales > Moduliflexaceae > Moduliflexus. The sequence continues at coordinate 9,790 of CAZCGG010000120.1, read as the reverse complement.
ATTTTATCGCTGGCTCGGCATGACTGCGCCGAATCTGAAAACCGCGCAAAATTTAGGTCAGCGCGGGGAAAAAGCCGCCTTCGAATATTTAAAATGCGCCTTCCGACAACGCTATCCTCAACAGCAGGTGAAAGAAGAACCCAACGGGAAATTTGTCATTGAAGGAGGAAATCAGATTGTCGTGGAAGCGCATTGGTTGAATGCCGCCGCGTTGCAAGGGGAAACGCAGAAAGAGAGCGGCGAGAGCTATGATATTCAACTTATCGAACACGACGTGACGCATTATTACGAGGTCAAAGCGACTGAACAACGGCAAGAACGAGATTCGTTCGATTTAACTGAGGCGGAATGGAAACTCGCGCAAAAACAGGGCGAGACCTATCACATTCTCAGGGTGTATCTCCGTGAAGAACACGCGGAATCAAAACAAGACGCAGAAATCGTCGTGATTGATGATCCTGCTGCCCTGTTGAAAGAAGGGAACTTGACCGTAAGAATTCCGAATAGCTCATCTCAAACAGTAGAATTTTTTGCGTCGCGTCCGGCAATTCGCCAGAGATGAGATGTGATAGATTGC
>CAZCGG010000120.1:5329-9113 GCA_964498135.1 uncultured Candidatus Moduliflexus sp. | reverse complement strand
CAGTGACGATTCATGCCATCACCCGCCAACAGATTCGATTTCGTCTGCAAACCGGGAGGTTGACGTTATGAAAAAAACACAGATGATGTATTTTCAGCAAGATGATGTCCTTCATCTCATGCTGCGGCCGGGGCAGGAAGCCAACAGCGTCGAACTCAGCCCGAATGTCACGGCGGAACTCGATGAAAACGGTGATGTGATTGGCATAGAAATTTTGGACGCCAGCGCCTTTCTGCGCGACATGATTTTGGAGACTGCGCAGGCAAAATTGCTGACATTGCCGATGTCCACAGCGACACACGCGATCATCAGGGCGTAGAAACGATCACATGGCTTGCGCGGTCGCGCAACGCCTGAATAATGCCTTCAATCAAAACGTTCCTCAAAAGTTCAACGGGAATGTTGCGCTTTTGAAAAGAACAGCGATGCGGACTATGCGACTGAACAGACTCTTGACAACAATCCTGTTTTTGAACATCATGTTGTTCGGCGGGATCGCGCCGACAATGGCGGAAGAAATCACGCTGCCCGCCATCGAATCCGGCAAAGTCGTGCTGACGTGGAACGAACTGAAAACGCTGCTCGATGAATTGGACAGCCTGAAACGCGCCGCCGCGCAACGGCGGCAGCCGAAAAAGGAGGACGCTCCGCCGATTGAATACAACCTGCTTGACGCGCAACTGCGCGGCGCGGCGGAAGGCGAACTCATGCGTTTTGAGGCGGAGATGGCCTTTCAAGTTTTGAAACCCGGCTGGACGACGTTCCGCCTGTTCAACGAGCAGATCGGCATCGAAACGGTCACAATCACGCCGAAGACGACGGCGATCCCGACCGCGCCGACGCCGGATGCCTCGCCGCAGCCGGTGGCGCAGCTTGCGCGCGGCGAAAAAGGGATTGACGTGATTGCGCGCGGCCCCGCCGAATTTGCCGTCAAGATGACCTTTTACGCGCCGATTAAAGTGGATCATCTGACGTATTCGCTCTCGCTGACGCCGCCCGCGTCGCTGATGAACCGCGTCACGATTGAGATTCCGGGCAAAGGCGTCAACCTGCTGACCATGTCGCCCGCCGGCAAGGTGACGCAGACCGACGCGCTCACCACGTTCCAGACCGTATTGGGAAAAAACGCCGCGCTGAACCTCGGCTGGACGATTGAAAAAGAATCGGGCATTTCGCGCAAATCGTCCGCCGACCTGCACACATTAGTCAGCGTCGAAAAAACGATGCTGTCAATGTCCAGCCTCATCGCGCTCAATAATCTGGCCGCGCTGGAGCAGGTGGAATTGCTGCTGCCGAAAGAGGTGGAAATTCTGAACGTCAGCAGCGCGGACATTGAACGCTGGACGGCCGAACAGACCGCCGACGCGCAGCGTTTGAAGCTCTCCGGCGCGATTGACGCGCGGAAAAGCGTCAACTTGACGATTTCGTACCGCGCCCCGCTCGCCGCGCTGCCCGCGAACGTCGCCGTGCCGGTCGCGCAGGTCAACGGTGTCGGCATCGTGAGCGGCTTCGTCGGCGTGGAAATTGTCGGCAACCTCGACGTGACGCCCGCGGAACCGCAGAATAAATTTGCGATTTCGCCGAAAAATCTGCCGAAAACGCTCTGGCAAAGCACGTCCAGCCCGTTGCTGTACGGCTACGAATATCATGAAGCCGCGTTCGCCGCGCGCCTCGACATCAAAAGCTATCAGGAAATTCAGACCGTCGTGGCAAACGTGGACGCGGCGGATTGCGTCACGCACCGGACGCTCGAAGGCAAAAGCATCACCCGCGTCCGCTATTTCATCCGCAATAATGATCGGCAATTTCTGACCGTCACGCTGCCGGAGAAGTCGCGCTTGTGGCAGGCGTTTTCGGAAGGCGAGCCGCTCAAGCCCGCGAAAACCGAGCAGAACGCGATCCTGATTCCGATGAAAAAATCCACGATGCAGGGCGAGGATTTGCGCTCGTTTTCAATTGAAATCGGCTACGTGACCGAGGTGGACAAGCTGAGTTTGAAGGGCGATTTGTTGAACGCCTTGCCCGCGATTGACCTGCCAATCAGCCATCTGCGCTGGACGATCTATCTGCCGGAAAATTACGAATACACGAAATTCGAAGGGCCGGTGAAACAAGTTGCGCAGTTTGCCGCTACGCTTGATGCGAACGCGAAAACCATGATTGACATTCCGCTGCAAGGCAAGCAGTTTTTGTTCGAGAAATTTTTATTGGTGGATGAAACGCCCTACGTGCGCGGCAAATACGGGCAGCATCTCGGCGACGACATTTTCCTCTCCGTGCGCGGCGCGATTCCGGCGGAAGACAAGGATGTCATGTTTGACGAACAAACGCAGTCCGCCCCGTCGAGCGTTCGAAAAACGTATAATCAGCAAGTGATTCCGATGAATAAATAACCGCGTAAGATCCCCTAATTAAAGGGGATGTTCACGCTCAAGACGCTTATGAAACAATCTCGATGGCGATGGACGTTATTGGTTGCGATGGCCGCCGCGCTGCCGTTATTGCTCTCCGCAGGCGGCGCGGCGGGCGAAATGCCCGAAGCTCAGGCCATAGACGATATTCTGAGGGAACTCGAAAATGAATTCCAATGGCTGCGCGCCGAAGCGGAAGCCGATGTCGTCTGGAGCGCGTCGAAATATCAGCAGCGTTCGTCGCAAGCGCCGTCATTCGTGACCATCATCACGGCGGACGACATCGAGACGTTCGGCTACCAGACGCTGGTGGACGTGATTCGCAGCGTAAGCGGCATGGCTGTCACCTCAAACCGCAATTACGAATATATCGGCGTGCGCGGCTTTCAGAGGCTCAGTGATTTGAATACGCGCGTGCTGCTGCTGATTGACGGCCACCGGCTGAACGATTTGATTTTCCAGCAGGCGATGATCGGCGGGGACTTCCCGTTGGACATCAACATGGTCGAACGGGTCGAAATCACGCGCGGGCCGGGGTCGTGCTTATACGGCACGAATGCGTTTTTTGCGGTGATCAACGTGATTCCGAAAACCGGAGATCGCCTGAATAGGCTGGAAGTTTCCCAGCGCGTCGGAACGCGGCGGACGATGAAAACGCGCGTGGCCGCCGGGAACGCCCTGAATGCGGACACCGCCGCGCTGCTGTCGGCCACGCTGATGACAAGCGACGGCGAAGAACGCCTGTATTACGAGGAATTCGACGATCCGGCGACGAACGGCGGCGCGGCGATGAACAAAGACGGCGAACGCTTGGCGCAGGGATTCGTCAAATTTTCCGGCGAGCGTTGGAATGTCACCGCGCTTTACAGCTCGCGCGAAAAAGACGTGCCGACCGCCTCGTATGACACGGCGTTCAATGAGGATTTCAGCACCGTTGACGCGCGCGGCTATCTCGACGCCTCGTATGCGCAGACGTTCGAGCATTCGTTTTCTTTGTTCGCGTCGCTGTATTATGACCGGTACAATTACAAGGGGAATTACCCATATCTCATCGAAGCGGAAGACGGCGCGGCGTCTCTGATTATGAACCGCGATGACGACCTTTCGGAATGGATCGGGAGCGAATTCCGCGTAACGCACGACGGCTTCAAACACGTGAAACTCACGGCCGGGGCGGAATATCTGACGACGCTGCATCAGGACATGCTGAATTACGACAGCGAGCCGTATGCGGTTCTTTTTGAGGAGCACGACGATTTTTCAACGTGGGCGGCCTATTTTCAGGGGGAATATCAGCCGATTTTCCCCCTGGTTGTCAATGCGGGCGTCCGGTACGATTGGCACGGCAGTTTCGGCGGCACGACGAATCCGCG
>CAZCGG010000120.1:0-5229 GCA_964498135.1 uncultured Candidatus Moduliflexus sp. | reverse complement strand
TGACCGGCGCAATTAATTATACGTATCAACACGCCGAAGACCGGAAAACGAACGCCTCGCTGACCAATTCTCCGACGCATTTAATCAAAGGCCGTCTCGCCGTGCCGCTGTTCTCGGAACGCATGACGCTGGCGGCTTCGGCGCAGTACATGAGCGAGCGGCTGACCGGGGACGGCAACACGGTGTCGGCGCATACGGTGGTTGATCTGACGTGGCGCTGGAAGGATGCGGGGATCAAGGGGCTGACCGTTTCGGCAAGCATCTCCAATCTGTTCGATGCGGCGTATGCTGACCCGGTCGGCGAAGAAAATGCGCAGGACAGCATTGAACAGCCCGGTCGGGCGGCGCGCCTCGCCGTGAGTTGCCTGTTTTGAATAGGCGTTTTCACCACAGATTTTTTGAATAAAAAGGAAAAGCTGTCAGACACGTTTAAGGTGTCTGACAGCTTTTCCTTAAATCTGCGGCGAAAACGCCTTCCGGCGCAGGAATCTGCCGCGTCCGGCTTTACCGACAAACCGCCCCTGTTCCACAATCAATTCGCCGCGCGAAAAGACGAGTTGCGGCGTTCCTTTGACGCGCATTCCTTCATAAATAGAATAATCCGCCGCGCTGTGCTGCGTAATCGCGGAAATGAACGATTCGTCATTTGGATCAATCACGACTAAATCCGCGTCGCTGCCGGGCGCAATCGTCCCTTTTTGCGGATAGATGCCGAACAGCTTGGCGGGCGCCGCCGCTATCAAATCCACGAACTGATTCAGGCTGATGCGCCCGGCGCAGACACCGCTCGTATAGAGCAAACTCAGGCGGGTTTCGATGCCCGGCGCGCCGTTCGGAATCTTGCTGAAATCGTCGCGCCCAAGCGATTTTTGGCTCTGAAAATTGAACGGGCAATGATCCGTGCCGATCACGTCAATCATGCGATTCCGCATCGCCTGCCACAGCCGGTCTTGATCCGCTTTCTCGCGCAGCGGCGGCGACATGACGTATTTCGCGCCTTCAAATTCGATGCCGTCGTACAATTCGGCGGACAGCGTGAGATATTGCGGGCAGGTTTCGGCGTACACCGGCAGGCCGCGCAGCCGCGCCTGCGTCATCTGCTCAATCGCGCCGCCGGAGGAGACATGCGCGAAATAGACCGGCGCGTCGGCCATCTCCGCGAGCGCAATCACGCGCTGCGCGGCTTCGCGCTCGGCGGCGGCGGGGCGCGTCAACGGGTGATATTTCGGCGCGACATGCCCGGCCGCAAGGGCGTCGTGAATCAACACGTCAATCACCGCGCCGTTTTCGGCATGAACGCAGACCAACGCGCCGATTTCTTTGGCGCGGCGCAGAATCTTGAATATCGCGCCGTCATCGAGCATCATGCGTCCGGGATAGGCCGTAAACACCTTGAAACTCGTCACGCCCGCTTCCATGACGCGCGCCATGTCCGGCAGCGTCCGGTCGGTCAATTCGGAAAGGCTGAGGTGAAAGCCGTAATCAATCACGGCCTTGCCGTCGGCTTTTTGCCGCCAGATTTCCAAGCCATGTTCCATCGGTTCGCCATGCGCGTGGGCGGCGTAATCCACAATCGTCGTCGTGCCGCCGCACGCCGCCGCAATCGTGCCGCTTTCGAAATCGTCGCAGGAGCGGATGTCGCCGAGCGGCATGTCTAAATGCGTGTGCGCGTCAATTCCGCCGGGCAAGATGTATTTTCCGGCAAGGGACATCGTCGTATCCGCCGGAACATCGAGTTCGCAGCCGATTTGCCGGATCCGTTCCCCGTCAATCAAAATGTCCGCCGCAAAGGTCTCGGCGGCGGTCACAATCGTGCCGTGCGTCAGAAGAAGCGTGCTCATGATGTCGTCCGTTCGTTTTCGGCGCGCTGCGCGGCTGAGGCGGCGGCCTGTTTTTCGGCGAGCCGGTGATGAATGTTGTCTAAAATGCCATTGATGAACGCGCTGGATTTGTTCGTGCCGTATTTTTTGGAGATGTCTAACGCCTCGTTGATCGTCACTTTGGGGGGAATTACGTCTTCATACAGTAGTTCGTACACGGCGCACCGCAGGATATTGCGATCCACGACGGCCATGCGTTCGATTGACCAGTTGATGGCGTTTTCGGCGATAAAGGTGTCTATTTCGATTTTGTGGGAGAGCGTGCCGCGCACCAATTGCTCGGCAAAGGTTTTGATGTCTTCTGGATAGCGGGTCAACGCCCAGAAGACCCGGAATGCGTCGTCAATATCCCTCGGCAGCACGTCAAACCCGTACAACAATCTCAACGCTAATTCACGGCCTTTTCTTCGGCTCCGCATAACCTTCCCCCTTGTTCAGAATTTTTGTTCACGCATCTCCACAACCCCGAACGGTTTTCAATGGCCGGTCGGGTTTTCAAAAAACTGAAATTTCTCTGTATATGCTGTTCGAAAGAATCCTGTCAAGAATTTTTTGGAGATTCGCTTGGTTCGGCTTGATACGGTGGATCATGTTCGAGGCGTTTGCCGAAACTGACGACGTAATCGTTGCGATACCCGATCTTTTGATAAAACGCGATCACCTGCGCGTTGGTTTCGCGCACTTGCAAATTGATTTTCGGGCAGCCGAGCGCGCGCAGGGCGTGTTCGGCGGCGGCCATCATCTGCGTGGCAATGCCGTGCCGTTGGCATTCCGGCTCGACCGCCAAATAATTGATCCACCCGCGATGCCCTTCATATCCGGCCATGCAGGTGGCGACGACGCGGCCGTCGCGCTCACCGACGAAAAACAATTCAGGATTCACCCGCATTTTGCGCGCAATATCATGAAGCGGGTTGTTGGCGGACGTGACTAATTGGCAGCGAAACCACAGTTGAATGACGCTCTGTTCGTCGGCGGGCTGATATGGGCGGATACGCAGATCGTCGGGCATAAGTCACCTGCTTTCTGTCAAGGGCGCATGCGGTTGTAATTGGCGGCATCGCCAACCGCAACAACGCGCGGCGCGAAGAAACGTCGTTGCTCGGATTTCATAGTTCAATCGGGAGGTTTCTCCCCAAGCATTTGATTTTTGTCAACAAGAAATCCATGCGTTTGAGAAGAATCGCAAGAAAAGCGAAAAAATTTCTTGCGTATAGCTTCTTTCATGCGGTATGGTGTCTAACTTCCAGAGTGTCCCGACAATATTGACCAGACCTTCTTGCGGAGGAAGCATGGCGACTCGGTTGCTGCTTGTCGAAGATAATCAAATTGATCAGATGGCTTTTGAACGATTTGTGGAGCATGAACAGTTGGACTATCTCTATCAAGTCGCTGGTTCGGTAGCAGAGGCGAGAGAGGTGCTTCAACGGAACGCCTTTGATGTGATCGTGCTTGATTATTGGCTTGGCGACGGCACGGCGTTCGATCTGCTCGAACAGATCAAGAACACGCCAACGATTGTCGTCACGGGCGCGGATGACGCCGAAGTCGCCGTGCAGGCCATCCAAATCGGCGCGTATGATTACATCACGAAGGACGCCGAAGGGAATTACCTGACAACGCTGCCCGTCACGGTCATCAAAGCCCTGAGCCGCAAACACGCGGAAAATGAACTGCAACGCTACCAAGACAATTTATCGGTGTTAGTCAAAGAGCGCACCGCCGAGCTTGAAGGGGAAATCGCGGAACGCAAGCGGGCGGAAACCGCCCTGCGCGAAAGCGAAGAGCGCTACCGGCGGCTCGTCGAAAACGCGCCATTAGGCATCATTTCGATTGACGCGCAAGGCCGCATCATGGATGTCAACATCATGCTGGTCGCCATGCTCGGCTCGCCGTCGGCGGAAGCCACGAAGCAAATCAACGTGCTGACTTATCCGTCGTTCATCAATTCCGGCATGGCTGATGATTTCCGCCAGTGCCTCGAAACCGGCGCGCCGGACATCTCCGAGCGGCTCTATTTCAGCGAATGGAATAAGCAGGTGTATCTGCGCTACCATTTGACGCCGCTCCGCGACGGCAACGGCAGCATCAGCGGCGTGCAGGCGATTGTCGAGGACATCACCGAGCGCAAATGGGCGGAAGAAGCCTTGCAGGAAAGCGAAGCCGAATATCGCTCGCTGTTCAAAAACATGCTGAGCGGCTTCGCGTATCACAAAATCATCAAAGACGAACACGGCACGCCGATAGATTACGTGTTTCTCGAAGTCAATCACGCCTACGAAAAACAGATCGGCTTGGGGCGCGACATCATCGGCAAGCGGGCGACGGAAGTGATCTCGGGCTTGAAAAATTTAGAGCCGGATTTGATTAAAGTCTATGGCGAAGTGGCGCTGACCGGCAAAGAAGTCACGTTCGACCTCTATTTCGCGCCGTTCGGCACGTGGTATTCGGTGTCCGCATACAGCCCCGAACCGGGCTATTTCGTCGCGTTGTACGATGACATCACGGAACGCAAATGGGCGGAGGAATCGCTGCGGCAGTTAAATGAAGAATTGGAGCATCGCGTCGCGGTCAGAACTGCCGAACTGCAAGAAGCGAACCTCGCGCTGCAAGAATCGCTGGAAATCGTGCGCAAGGCGCAGGAGCAGCTCGTGCAATCCGAAAAAATGGCCGCGCTCGGCGGCTTGGTCGCGGGCGTGGCGCATGAAATCAACACGCCGGTCGGCATCGGCGTGACCGCCGCGTCGCATCTGCGAGATCGGACGATAGAAATTCAGCAGGTGTATGAAAGCGGCCAGATGAAGCGGTCGGAGTTCAACGGCTATTTGAAAGTGGCGATTGAATCTACCGATATGATTCTCGGCAATTTGCAGCGCGCGGCGGATCAGGTCAAAAGTTTCAAGCAGGTGGCCGTTGACCAAACCAGCGACGAAAAGCGCGTGTTCCGGCTGAATAATTACATTCAAGGCATTTTGCTGAACCTGCATCCCAAATTGAAGCGCACGCATCATGAGGTTGTCGTCACTTGCCCCGAAGATTTCGAGTTAGAAAGCTATCCCGGCGCGTTCTCCCAAATCCTGACGAATCTCGTCATGAATTCCTTGATTCACGGCTTTGAGCATACGGATCATGGGACGATGTTGATTGACGTGACGATTCAGCCAGACGAGCGTCGGCTGGTGCTGCATTACCGCGATAACGGGCGCGGCATGGCCGAAGAAGAGCGGCTGAAAATTTTCGAGCCGTTTTTCACGACGAAACGCTCGCAAGGCGGAACGGGCTTAGGTTTGCATATCGTGTATAATCTCGTCACGCGGCGGCTCAACGGCACGATTCGCTGCGAAAGCGC
>CAZCGG010000119.1:6269-13640 GCA_964498135.1 uncultured Candidatus Moduliflexus sp. | reverse complement strand
TATAGTCATTTCTGTCTATATGTAGCCATATCCGCTTATGGCTACATATAGACAGTTCATCTTTTTTTGACATGGCTACATATAGCCATTTTTTCTGTCAGCATCTAATCCGGCGCATGGCTATATGTAGCCATGCGTTCCGTTCGATGACGCCGCAGCCGCTCTCCGATCCATCAAACCCAACTCGACCGCGTTCTCAAACTCGGCCGCAAGGTTGATCTTCCGCGCGTCAGATGAAAAAATGCTTGACAGATTGCGTCAGCCTTTTACCGCATCTCAAAATCGGTGTCAAGAAAAAAACAGCCGCATCAGGAGTTGCCTCTGCATATTGACCATGCCGCCCAACGCGCCGCAGGATCCGCCTGCCGCCCAGCGCGTCGCCAACCGTTCAAACTCAAACTTGCATAAATTTTGTTTGACAGAACTATTTTTATTCTCGAACATGCTTGTCAATAATAAAGAGGCATCCATCGGCACATTATGAACATTTGCTGAACAAGGGGGGCGGCAAGGCGTCGCGCTATGGACGAGAATAAGCTCTTTATTCGAAAACATTTTATCATTTTATTCGGCACGGGAATGATCGTCATTCTTCTGACCGCCATGTTTGCGAGGCAGACGCAGATGCAGATGCTCGGCGAGGTGTCCGGCGTTCTGCTGCTCGGCGCAGTGAACATTTTCGTCATGCGTTCGATCCTGCAATATTTGCAGCAGCGCGTCCATAAAACGCAGCGCATCGTCGAGGAAAGTTTCACGCAGGAACTCAAAGAATACACCAAAAAATTGGAAGACGAGACCGTGAAACTGCAAGAAATGACCGATTTTCTCAACAGCATTTTAGACAGTTCGACGGAATACTCAATCATCACAACCGGCAAAGACGGCAAAATCACGCTGTTTAACAAAGGCGCGGAACGCCTGATTGGCTATGACGCGGAAGACGTGCTGAATAAAGAAACGCCGCTCCTCTTTTTGCGCGGCACGTCGAGCCGGTCATTCGCGCAAATCGCCGTGCAAATCATGAAATACGGCGTGGATGAAGGCGAATGGCAAGTCATTCGAAAAGACGGCGACACGCGCACGATGATTTTCACGATGACGCCGATGAAGAACCGGAACGGCAAGATGCTCGGTTTTCTCGGTATTGCCAAAGATGTCACAGAGCAGAAAAAATTAGAAAAACAGTTGCAGGATTACACGGAAAATCTTGAACAGATTGTTGAAAAACGGACACAAGAATTAGAAAAGAAAAACACGGAACTCGACGCGCAGCGCCAAACCGCCGAAAATCGCGCGTTGGAATTGGATAAAATCAATAAATTATCGCAAGCCATCAGTTCGACGATTGAACTGGAACGAGTCCTGTCCATCGGCGCAAAGCGCGTTGTTGACCTGTTGCACGTCCGGCAGGCGCGGCTCTTTCTCATCAAAGAAAACACCGACGATCTTGAATCGCTTTACAAATACGATGCCAGCACGGAGCAGGGGGAATTGAATTACGTTTCCGCGCCACTCTCGCGCTATCCCGATTTTATTCGCGCCATCAACACGGGCAAGCCGGTCATTATTGACGATGTCGCGCAAAGCACGATGACGCCGGAGGTCAAAAAAGTCTTTGAAAAGCAGGAAGTGCGCTCGATTATTTACCTGCCGCTCATGTCGAAAGACGCGGCAATTGGCATTATGATGCTCCTGCAAATCGGCGATCTGCGGCAATTTTCGATGGAAGAAATCACGCTGGCGGAAACGGTAGCAAGTCAATTGGCGGTCGCGCTGAAAAACGCGCAATTATTCCGGCACGTCGTCGAAGAAAAAGGGCGCATCGAAGCGCTCGTCAACTCGTCCGGCGACGGCATTTTGATGACCGACAAAAAATTCCAGATCATTTTGACCAACGCGGTTGTCAATCGCCTGTTCCAGATTGACGCGGCGGCGTTCCACGATAAGCCGCTGATCGAATTTATTGACAGGCAGAAAGATAATCTGAAAGAGTTTGATTCCGTGAAACAGCGCGTGTACCGGATGATCACCGAGCCGCAAAGCACGATTGTCGAAGAATTGAGCCTCGTCGCGCCGCCGAAAATCCTGAAAATTACCGGCAATCCGGTGCTTGGCGAGGGCAAAGAAATCATCGGCCACATGCTCATGCTGCATGATATTACGCAGGAAAAACAGTTGGAGCAGATGCGCGAAGATTTCATCAGCATGATTGTGCATGACCTGAAAAACCCATTGGCAGGCGTGATCGGCTTTTCGGAAATCATGCTGGCGAAAAGCCGCAAACAGGCGTTGACCGAATTCGAGCATCACCTGACGAACATTCTGCATCAGGCCAACACCATGCACGACATGGTGAATAATATTCTCGAAGTGCATAAAATGGAAGACGGCTCGATGGAAATCGAGAAGGAAATCGTGGAGTTTGACGACATCATTGTCAACGCGATCCGGCAAGTTGAAATGACGGCGAAGCAAAAAGATATTGACATCCGCACGGAAGTGCCGGAGGATTTCCCGACGATCTTCGTGGATCAGAATAAAATCGTGCGGCTCTTTGCGAATATTTTGAGCAACGCGATTAAATACACGCCCGACGGCGGCTCAATCACGATTTGCACGAAAATTCAGCGCGACACGATTTTGACGAGCATCTCGGATACCGGGCAGGGGATTCCAACGGAATATCTCGAAAAAATTTTTGACCGATTCTCGCAGGTGAATCGCAAGCAGCAGGGCAAAGCCGCCTCCGTCGGATTGGGCTTATATTTCTGCAAACTCGTGGCCGAAGCGCACGGCGGCAAAATTTGGGCGGAAAGCGAGTTCGGCAAAGGCAGCACGTTTTATTTCACGATTCCGCATTTATTGGCGCAGGAAAACGATGACGCCGGGAATGTTGTGATTTAATGGCAACTGATACGCCTGAAAAAATTTAACGCAAGCGGCGCAAAAGTCGCAAATATTTGCGTCTCTTGCGCCTTTGCGACCTTTGCGTTAAATTTTTTCAGGTGTATCAGGATGCTATTTCCTCAAGATGTCTGAAAAACAGAAGAAAGAAATTCGGCTTGAAAAGATTGATGACAGCCGGTGGCGCGTGCCGCAGCAGGGGAAAATGAACGTGGACGGCATCGTCTATACCAGCGAAACGCTGCTGCCGCATTTACAGGCCGACGCGACGGTTGAGCAGGTGATGAACGTCGCCGAATTGCCGGGCATTGTGGGGCATTCGCTCGCCATGCCAGACGCGCATTGGGGCTACGGGTTCCCGATTGGCGGCGTCGCGGCGTTCGATGTCGAAAGCGGCGTGATTTCGCCGGGGGGCGTGGGCTACGATATTAATTGCCTTTCCGGCGACAGCCTGATTCTGCATGAACACGGCTATACACGGACAATCGCCGACAGCCAGTATTCATGGCGGCAGGATCGGCTGCAACATTACGATGCCGCGCGGCAAGGTCGGAATGTGACCGATGTGACGCGCTTTTTAGCCATCAAACCGACGAACGCGGTCTATCGCGTCGCCACGTCTTCCGGCAAAACGCTGACCGCAACGGCGGATCATCCATTTTACACCGAACAGGGCATGACGCCTCTGCAAGAGTTGTCGCCCGGCGTTCGCGTCGCCGTGCTGCCGTTCGAGGGCGTTCCGTATGAAGAGCCGAGCGACGAAATCATTTTGGATGAAGAAACGATAGCCGCCTTTCTGAGCAAGCTTGGCAAGGATTCTAAAGGAAACGGCGCGGCGCAAATTATGAAACATTTGCGGAAAATCGGCCTTGTGCCGTTGCGCTATGATTCGCGGCAGTTGCCCTATCTGCTCAAAATTATGGGCTATGTGACCGGCGACGGCACGGTCTATTTCGAGAGCGCGAGCGGCAAAGGCCGCGCGGCGTTTTACGGCAAGGCTGACGATTTGGAAATGATCCGGCAGGACGTGCTTGCGCTTGGCTTTACGCCGTCGCAGGTGTACGCGCGGGAACATCAGAGCGCAATTACAACGCTTTACAATACCTATGAAGTCTCGACGCGCGAGGCGCATTTTAACGTCACCGGCAGCGGGTTTGCGGCGATTCTTGCGCTATTGGGCGCGCCGGTCGGCACGAAGACCACGCAGGATTTTTTCGTTCCGAAATGCCTGTTTCGCGCCCCGCTATGGCAAAAACGGCTGTATCTCGCCGCGTTGTTCGGCGCGGAACTTTCGACGCCGGCGACGATCACTGAACATCCGTACAATTTCAATCAGCCGGTTCTCTCTCAAAATAAGCGTGACGGCTTTGTGGAAAGCGGCAGACAATTTTTATACGACATCGCCCAGTTCGTCGCAGAATTCGGCGTTCAGACGCAGACAATCAGTTCCCGCGAAAGCTATCAGGACGCGCAAGGGAACATGTCGCGCTGCTTACGCTTGATTTTCTCGAATACAAGCCGAAATTTGGTGAATTTGTGGAGCCGCATCGGTTTTGAATACAATCAGCATCGCGCCTTTCTCGCCAATGCCGCCGCGCATTATTTGATTCGGAAGGAGCAGGCATTGGCGGAGCGCGAAGAAGCTATTCGGGAAATTCAAGAAGTGCGCGTCGCGTCCGGCGGGGGCGCGAAGACGATTTATGCGGCTTTGCGGCGCGCGGACATCAATCTTCGTTTCATCGAGCGCACGATTTACGAAGAACCCCGCGCAACCGGGGTGCGCGTGCCGGAAGGGTTCCCCACATTTGAGGAGCATTGCCATGAAGTGACCGCCGGATTGGGCATGTCGGGCTTTGTTTGGGATGCGGTCACGGAAAAACACGCGCTGAATTTTATCGGGAAGGTGTATGATTTTACGGTCGCCCATCAGGATCATAATTTTATCGCCAACGGCTGTTTAGTGAGCAATTGCGGCGTCCGACTGATGCGTTCGAATTTGACGCGGAGCGACATTGAGCGCGATATGAAAGATTTAGTCGCCGCGCTCTTCAAAAATATTCCGTCCGGCGTCGGCTCGCAGCGCGCGGATTTGAAATTGACGGAGCAGAACGAACGCCTTGTTTTGACGCGCGGGGCGCAATGGGCGGTGGCGGAAGGCTTCGGAACGCAGGCCGATCTTGACCATATCGAAGAAAGCGGCTGTTTGGCGGGCGCAAATCCTGAGATTATCAGTAAAGAAGCGTATAAGCGCGGTCGCCCGCAATTAGGGACGCTCGGTTCAGGCAACCATTTCGTCGAAATCGGCTGCGTCGAGGAAATTTACAATCCGGCGGTCGCCGCCGCGTTGGGGCTGGAATTGGACGCGGTGACGGTCATCGTGCATACTGGCTCGCGCGGGCTGGGCTATCAGGTCTGCGACGATTTTTTGGTCGAAATGCTGAACGCTTCGCGGAAATACGGCATCGCGCTGCCGGATAAGCAGTTGTGCTGCGCGCCGATTTCCTCCGAAGAAGGGCGGCGGTATTATTCAGCGATGGCCTGCGCCGCGAATTACGCCTTTGCCAACCGGCAAATCATCACGCATTGGGTGCGTGAAACGTTTGAACACGTCTTGCAGAAAACGCCGCGCGAATTGCAGATGAACCTGATTTACGATGTCGCGCATAATATCGCCAAGTTCGAGACGTACCTGATTGACGGCAAAGAGCGCAAACTCTGCGTTCACCGCAAGGGCGCGACGCGAGCGTTTCCGGCGAAGCATCCCGGCGTGCCATCGGCGTATCAGGCCATCGGCCAGCCCGTCCTGATTCCGGGCGACATGGGGCGCTGTTCCTACGTGCTGGTCGGCACGGATCAGGCGATGGCAGACACATTCGGCAGCACGTGTCACGGCGCTGGGCGCATGTTAAGCCGCACGGCCGCGATTAAACGCGCCAAAGGCCGGGCGATCTGGCGCGAGTTGGCTGATCAGGGGATTGTGGTGAAATCTGAAGGCCGCGAAACGCTCGCCGAAGAGATGCCGGAAGCGTATAAAAACGTCTCCGATGTCGTGGACGTGGTGCAGAACGCCGGAATCAGCCGGAAAGTCGTCAAGCTGCGCCCGCTCGGCGTGATTAAAGGGTAATGCGCGTCTCGCTTAACAGGCACGGGAGATAAAGATTGATGATATGAGCCAACTTCCATATCGTGAGAATGCCTCTATTCATTGGGAAAAGATTGATAATTATTTGCTGTCAGAAACCCATTCGGTCGGAAAAGCAAAAGCGAAGTTTTTTCGTCTGTTGGGCTACAATGAGGACACTCGCGATGAATTGATTGACGGGTTGTTGAATATTGCTTATAAAGAAGAGGTCATTGAAAAGACCTCTTCACCTTACGGAATAAAATATGCCATAGATGGAACGCTTCATACACCAAATGGAAGACGTGTCCATGTACGAACAGTTTGGATTATTGAAACAGAAAGTTACATACCACAGTTTGTGACCGCGTATCCTTGTTAGCAGGAATTTTTTGAGGAATGTCATCATGATACAGGAATTAGATACCGTTGTTTTATCGCATGATATTGCGGAACATAGATTACGACGAGGGGATATTGGGGCAGTTGTCCATTGTTACGGCAATTGTGATGCCTATGAGGTGGAATTTGTCACTGGTGAAGGCGGCACGATTGCTGTTTTAACATTAGACAAGAAAGAGGTTCGCCCGATGTATCAACGAGAGATTCTTCATGCGCGGGAATTATTGGCTGCGTAGTGGGCGCAGAACGCCGGCATCAGTCGGAAAGTCGTCAAGCTGCGCCCGCTCGGCGTGATTAAAGGATAGAAAATAATCGCAAACCACGCGGTCATTTGCGCTGTTGACTGCAACCGCGTGGTTTTACAATAAGCGAAGCGACTTCATTAAAATACCAAAGTTCCTCCACTACACATGTCTCTCCCTTCCTTCATATATTAAAGCAGAAGCACCAAGTATTCCAGCAAAATCTCCAAGTTCCGATGGAATAATTTTTAATTTTTTAAGAGCATCTTCAAAGGCATATTGCTTTAATCTATCTTTTATGTTATCGAAAAGAATATCTTTCGCCCCAATCATCCCACCGCCGATCACGATTATTTCTGGATTAAAAAAGTTTATAACAATACTTAATCCGGCACATAGGTATTTTACATAGTTATCAAGAATGGATAAAGAAAATTTGTCACCTTCTTTACAAGCGTCGAAAATATGTTTTGCTTCAAGTTTTGCCCCATCATTATCAATTATATCCCATAAAATTGTTTTGGTATCTTCATGCAGTCTGGTTTTTGTCTCATTTACTAACGCTATTGCGGATACATAAGCATTCAAACATCCAAATTGTCCACAAACGCAATATTTTCCGTTTTCCGTTTCTATTTTGACATGACCAAGTTCGCCTGCCATGCCATTAGCTCCAGTATAGAGTTTACCATTAATGATAAT
>CAZCGG010000119.1:2241-6169 GCA_964498135.1 uncultured Candidatus Moduliflexus sp. | reverse complement strand
CAAGTTCGCCTGCCATGCCATTAGCTCCAGTATAGAGTTTACCATTAATGATAATACCAGCGCCTACGCCTGTTCCGAGAGTTATAACGACAATATGTTTATATCCTTTCGCAGCCCCGTGCAACGCCTCGCCTATCGCTATCACGTTTGCATCATTATCAATTTTTACAGGTAAACCTGTAAGTTCCGCCAACCTGTCAGAAAAATTTAAATTATGCCATTTAAGATTGGGCGCAAATTCAACAATTCCTTTCTTAATATTAACTATTCCGGGTATTCCTACTCCAATACCCTCAACATTACCATTTGCTTTTGCGCTGCCTATTATTTCTGAAATTTTCAGACTAATATTCTTTAAAATATACTCAACCCCTCTTTCAGATTCTGTTTGAAATGAAAAATAGTTTATGATCTCTCTGTTGTTTTTGAGAAGCCCCATTTTAATATTCGTTCCTCCAATATCAATCCCGACAATATACTCCTTCATTTTTTCTCCCTTTTTCATTCGTCATTTCCTTTAATACGCCACTTCTACACGACCGCGAATTTTCTGACAGATTTTTTCAATAGCAGCATCGCACCGAAATCAAACGAAAAATCATCAAGCCGCGTCTGCCAAAATCGCCGCATAATCCTTGACAATTTTCCCGACATTCGTAATCTCTGAAATCAGATAATCACTGTCAAGAAAAAATAACGAACATCGCAAACGAAATTTTCACGAGAACGCGACGCGTAAATTATGGACTATTTGACGATTAAAGAAATGCCGGAAGACGCCCGGCCGCGTGAACGGCTGGAACGCTCCGGGCCGGGATCGCTTTCCAATCAGGAACTTTTGGCAATTACGCTTTCGACCGGCGTGGTGAAAGACGGGCGAAAATTCACGGCGATTGATTTGGCGACGCAGGTGTTGAGCCATTTCGAAGGGCTGAAAGGCTTGGCGCAGGCCGATTTCGCCCAATTAACCGACCTGCCCGGCATCGGCGCGGCCAAAGCCTGCCAGATTATGGCGGCCTTTGAATTGGGCAAGCGCGTCGCCATGTTTTCCAACAATAAGCCCGTGATTCGCCATCCCACCGATATTTTCGAGTATTTCCGCGATCAAATGAGCCTGCTGCCGAAAGAAGTCTTCCGCGTCGTGGCGCTGGATACGAAAAACCGGATCGTCAAAGAGCAGATTATTTCCGAAGGGACGCTGAACGCCAGCCTCGTGCATCCGCGCGACGTGTTTCGCATGGCGGTCGTCAATTCGGCGGCGTCTATCATTCTGCTGCATAACCACCCCAGCGGCGACCCCGCGCCGAGTCAGGAGGACATCGCCATCACGCAGCGCCTCGTCGAGGCCGGGAAAATGATGGAAATTCAGGTGCTTGACCATCTCATTATCGGCGGCGGAAGATTCGTCAGCCTGAACGAATTGCGGCTCATGTGATCGTTGCGACTCACCGCGGAGACGCAGAGAACGCGGAGATGTTTTTTTATTCTCTGTGTTCTCTGCGTCTCTGCGGTGAACAATTATGCCGGAAATGTATGCAGACGTGGCGGTCGCGCTCGCTGTGCCGCATTTGTACACCTATCGCGTGCCGGAAGAATTTCGCGCCGAAATCGCCGTCGGCAAGCGGGCGCTGATTCCGTTCGGGCGGAAATATCAGACCGGCTATGTCGTGCGGCTCGCCGATTCCGCCGAGCGCGAGGAGATCAAAGACCTGCTCGACGTGCTTGACGCCGCGCCGATTCTGACCGAGCCGATTCTGCGCCTGACAAAGTGGATCGCGGAATATTATTTCTGCTCGTGGGGCATGGCGATTAAAGCCGCGCTTCCGGCGGGCATCGAAACGGTGCACGCGGTCACGATCCGCCTGAACGCCGACGGCTTGGCGCAGCCGCAAACCGCCTTGTTTGAGGATGATTTGCCGTCCGTCGCGGGCAAAACGCAGCGCGCCATTCTCAAAACGCTGCGCGAACACGCCGCGCTCTCGCTGCAAGACCTCCAGAAAAAAGTCGGCAAGAAGAGCCTGCACAGCGCGCTGCATCTGCTTGAGCAGCGCAGCCTGATCTGTGTCGAAGAAACCGCGAAAGCCGGAAAGACGGGCGCGAAGAGCATGCAGCATGTTGTGCTTGACGAGCCGCAGGCGCAAAACGCCGATCTGCCGCGCCTCGAACAGCGCGCCCCGAAGCAAGCCGCCGTGCTGAAAATCCTGCAAGAATTTTTCCCCAACGATCTGCCGGTTGCCGAACTTGAACAACTTGTGAAATTCGACCCGCGCTCCGCCGTGAACGCCCTTGCTGAAAAGGGCTTCGCGCAGGTGTATATGAAAGAAATCCGGCGCAAGCCGATGGGCTATTTCGCCTATCAAAAAACCTCGCATTTGCCCTTGACGCCGCAGCAGCAGGACGCGCTCGACCATATCAACACCGCGATTGACGGCGAAAATTTCGCGCCGATTCTCCTGCATGGCGTGACCGGCAGCGGCAAAACCGAAGTCTATATGCAGGCCATCGCCTATCTGTTGAGCAAAGGGCGGCGGGCGATTGTGCTTGTGCCGGAAATCTCGCTGACGCCGCTGCTCGTCAGTCGCTTTCTGTCGCGCTTTGAGGAAAATGTCGCGGTGCTGCACAGCGGCCTGTCGAGCGGCGAGCGCTACGACGAATGGCAGCGCATCCGGCGCGGCGCGGCGGATGTCGTGATCGGGGCGCGGTCGGCCATTTTCGCGCCGATGGAGCGGCTCGGCCTGATTGTCGTGGACGAGGAGCATGAAGCGTCGTATAAACAGGACACTGATCCGCGGTATCATGGCCGCGACACAGCGATTATGCGGGCGCGGTTCGAGAATATTCCCGTGATTCTCGGCAGCGCGACGCCGTCGCTGGAATCGTATTACAACGCGCAGCAGCATAAATATCATCTGCTCGCCATGACGCAGCGCGTGGACAATCGCCCGCTTCCGGCGGTCGAAATCATTGACCGGCGGCGCGGCCCGCGCGCGCAGTTGTTCGCCAATCCGCTTGAAGAGGCGATCCGCGACACGCTCGCCAAAGGGGAGCAGGCGTTGATTTTTCTGAATCTGCGCGGCTACGCGAATTTTTACCTGTGCCGGGAATGCGGCTTCGTGTATGAATGCCCGCGCTGCAACGTCACGCTGACGTATCACGCCGCGCTGCACCGGCTGGTCTGCCATTACTGCGATTTCTCGCGCATCCCGCCGACAAGCTGCGAGCAATGCGGCAGCATGGACGTGCAATATCGCGGCCTCGGCACGGAGCGCGTTGAACAGGAATTGCGGCTCCTCTTTCCCGACGCCGCGATTGCCCGCATGGATCGGGACGCCGTTTCCGGCAAAAACGCGCATTTCACGATTTTGCAGCGTTTTGAAAACGGGGAAATTGACATTCTCATCGGCACGCAGATGATTGCGAAAGGCCACGATTTTCACAACGTCACGCTGGTGGGCGTGATTGCGGCGGAAACCGGCCTGCATCTGCCCGATTTTCGGGCGGGCGAGCGGACGTTTCAACTGCTGACGCAAGTGGCGGGGCGCACGGGGCGCGGCGAATTGGGCGGCGAAGTCATCATTCAGACGTTCACGCCGACGCATTACGCCATTCTTGCGGCGCAGCATCACGATTATTTGGCCTTTTACGACCGCGAAATCGCCTTTCGCCAGCAGTTGCGCTATCCGCCGTTTTCGCGCATGGTGAACATCGTGCTGCAAGGCGCGGACGAGGATTTTACCCGCGAATTGGCCGCGCAGATGGCCGCGATGCTGAACGCCGCGCCGCAGGGGCCGCAGCGCGTCATAGTTTTGGGGCCAAGCCCCGCGCCGTTGACGAAAATTCGCAGCAAATACCGGTTTCAACTCCTGCTCAAATGCGATCATTCGGCGTACATGCGGAATTTCGTCAAGGCGCAGTTGGAGCGTTTCCG
>CAZCGG010000119.1:0-2141 GCA_964498135.1 uncultured Candidatus Moduliflexus sp. | reverse complement strand
TTTTGGCGTCAATCGCGCTGCTGATGTCGCTGCTTCTGCCCGCGTTGCAGGGCTGGTCGGAAAAATCGTGCGCGAAAGACCTGTGCGTCGAGACGGTTCAGGAAGGAACGACAGTCGCGTTTACGGTCAACAACCTGCAAGCGGCGGATGCGACCGTGACGTTTAAAGTCGAACTGACCAACATGGTTGCTTCCGAGCCGATGCCGTACACGCTTACTGTTTCGGGCAAATCTACCCGCAAAGCGTTCACGCTTTCGATTGACGATGACGCAAAAGCGTGGCGGTATCAATATTGGTTTCACTGGATCACCGGCTCGAAGGACGCCAAACATGACGATGAATCTGTCTATGCGCTGCCTTATCACTCCGGCGCGGCGTTCAAGGTGATTCAGGCGTTTCATGGGACGTACAGCCATGTCGGCGAGCAGGAATACGCGATTGATTGGGAGATGCCGGAAGGGACGGCGATTCTGGCCGCCCGTGCTGGCGTGGTCGTCGGCGTGAAAGAGGACGAAGAGCGCGGCGGGGCGTCGGAAACGTATCGAGACTACGCCAATTATGTCCTCATCCGCCATTCCGACGGCACGATTGGCGAATACGTCCATTTGCGGAAAGATGGCGCGACTGTCAACGTTGGCGACGCGGTTGCGGCGGGCGATCAGCTTGGCTTTTCCGGCAACACGGGCTTTTCAAGCACGCCGCATCTGCATTTCTGGGTATTTAAGGCGGTTGACGGCTATACCCGCGCTTCGTTTCCGATTCGGTTCAAGACGCGCGAAGGCTCGCCGATTCGGCTGAAGCAAGGCCGAAAGTACACGGCGAAATGAGGATGGATGATTTCTTCTTGACAGAAGTTTTAGATGTAATTACATTGTAATTATGAGAACCTCGCTGATTAAAATAGGCAATTCGCAGGGAATTCGGATTCCCAAGCCGATTTTGGAACAATGCGGTCTTCACGAAGAAGTGGAACTCGAAGTGCGGCGGCATACATTGCTGATTCGTCCCGCGCATCGCCCGCGTCAGGGATGGGAAGACGCTTTCCGCACGATGGCTGCCTGCCATGACGATGCGCTGCTTGATCCTGAAATGGGCGCGGCGACTTCGTGGGATGCGGAGGAATGGGAATGGACGTAGCGCGTTTTGAGGTGTACATGATCAATCTTGATCCTACGCAAGGCGTCGAAATCCAGAAAACCCGTCCATGCGTCGTGATTTCGCCGGATGAAATGAACCGGCATCTCGGCACAGTGATTATCGTGCCAATGACCACCCGCAGCCGAGACGATCCTTCTCGTGTTTCTTGCCTGTTTCAAGGGAAAGAAGGGCAGATCGTTTTAGATCAAATCCGCACGGTGGATAAAGCAAGACTCGTCAAGCATATCGGAATAATCCCGCCAGAGACGCAGAAAAAGACGCTGTCCGTTTTGCAAGAAATCTTTGCGCCTTGAATCCTTGCGCGTTATTATTCCGCGAGATAGCCGGAAAAGGCGTCAAGCGCGTCCGTCGGAATGCGCAGCGTCAGCGTGACGGCAGTGGTAAATTTTTCGCTTAGGATGGCGGCGTGATGTTTAGCGGCGAGGCGTTTCAATTGGTCGTAGCGCGTGTAGGGAATCGTGAGCGCGAACTCGGTCGTCTCGATTTTTTCCGTGAGCGGCAACAGGTCAATCGCCGCTTTCGCCGCGTTGCTGTACGCTCGCACGAGGCCGCCCGTGCCGAGTTTGATGCCGCCGAAATAGCGCGTCACGACGAGAACGACATCGCCGATGTCCGCCCCGCGCAAGACCGCCATCGCCGGTTTCCCTGACGTTCCGGCAGGCTCGCCGTCGTCGGACAGCCCTTCTTGCACGCTGCTGCCGAATCCGACGCGAAAGGCGTACACGTGATGCGTGGCATCGGGCATTTCGGCGCGGATGCGGGCAATGAACTCCCGCGCGGTTTCGACGCTCTCCGCCGCGCCGATCGTCGCAATGAATCGGGAACGATGGATGACAAGTTCCGCGCGGATGGTCTCCGCCGGAATCACATAGCCATGCGCCATGCTGAATAAAAAAAGCGTTTCATCGTGACGATGAAACGCTTTTTTCTATGCCGAGGACCGGAATCGAACCGGTACGGAAGGGTTACTCCCGAGGGATTTT
>CAZCGG010000118.1:0-13668 GCA_964498135.1 uncultured Candidatus Moduliflexus sp. | reverse complement strand
ATTCGCGCTTTTCCGGCATGTTTGCGCGAGAATCCGCGACAAGCTTCCGAAAAGTTTTGACAAGAATTTTTTGTTGAAATATGAGGCTGATTATGAAAACAACGTGAACGCCTGTGGTTATCTGAACATCCGCGTCATCTGCGCTTGACGCATTCGGGAGGGTTTCGCATGACATTGCATCAGAAGGCGCTATTGACCATCAGCGTGACGATTTGCTGCCTGATCGGGCTGCTGTACGGCATTTCTCGCGTTATCGTGCTGCGCGGATTCATCACGCTGGAAGAGCAGGAAATCCGGCAGCGCGTCGCGCAAGCCCGCAGCGCATTAGACGACGAAATCGCCGGATTGATGGCGATTGTGACCGATTGGGCGATTTGGGATGATTCCTACGCCTTTGTCGCGGATCGCAACGAAGCGTACATCGCCTCGAATTTAACCGACGCCACGTTTGTCCGCCAACGGCTGAACCTCATCATGTATGTCAACGCCTCCGCGCAGATCGTGTTTGAAAAATTTTTCGATTTAGATAAGAATATGGAAATTCCCGTTCCCGGAAGTTTCCACGCGCACGTGGCCGCGAACGCCAAACTGTTGCGCCATGCGGATATCGAAAGCCATCTTTCCGGCGTGGTGCGCCTTCCTGAAGGCACTTTGCTGATTGCCGCCTGCCCAATTCTCACCTCCATGCAGGCCGGCCCAATTCGGGGAACGCTGCTGATGGCGCGCTATTTGACCGAGACGGAAATCCTGCAATTAATTAGCACGACGCATTTAACGCTGTCGTTTTTTCGGCTTGACGATCCGAAATTGCCGCCTGAGGCGGCGAACATGTTAAAAAGCGTTGCGTCGTCCCGCGAAATCACAAGCCGGGTGAGAGATCAACAAACGATTTCCGGCTACGCGCTGGTGGACGATATTTACGGCATTCCGTCGCTGATGTTGCGCGTGAATGCGCCTCGCAATATTTACGCGCAGGGGCAGGCGAGCTTGCAGTATTTTCTGTTCGCGCTGCTGATGGCCGGAATCAGCTTAGGGGCCGTGATGGTGCTGATTCTCGACCGCATCGTGTTAGTCCGCATCGCGCAGTTGAATCACAGCGTCCGGCGACTGAACGCGGAGACGAGGCTCTCGAAACGGCTGGCAATCGCGGGAAATGATGAAGTCGCGGCGTTAGCGCAGGTGATGAACGGGATGCTGTCCGCCATCGAGCAGTCGCAGACCGCAATGCTGGAAAGCGAAGAACGCTTTCGGCGGCTCTCGGAATCAAGCTTTGAAGGCGTGATTATTCACGATCAAACCACCGTGCTGGACGCGAATCACGTCATCGAAGACCTGTTCGGCTATCAACACGCGGAATTGATCGACATGCCGTTTTTCGACCTGCTCGCGCCGGAAGCGCGGGAATCGGCCCGCGCCTATTTTGAAACCGGCGACGAAAGCCGCTACGAGTCGAAAGGCCGCAAAAAAGACGGCGCGACGCTGACGCTGGAGATGCAATCGAAAGTCATGCCATATCAAGGGCGCATGGTCATCAGTTCCGCGATCCGCGACATCAGTTGGCGCAAAATGGCTGAAGAAGCCTTGCGTCAGCGCACGCGGGAAATGACGCTGCTGAACCACATGAGCGATCTGCTCCAAACCTGCGAAAACGAGGAAGAAACGTACAGCATCGTCATCAACGTCTGCAAGCTCCTCTTTTCCGCCGATTCAGGGCAACTCATCATGCTGAATGCGTCGAACGCGCTCGCCGAAGTCGTCGCGTTTTGGGGAGCGCCGCCGCTTGTCAGAAGCTTTCCGACCGAGTCGTGCGAAGTGCTGCGCCGCAAGCAAACGATCTTGTTTGAATCTCCGTCAGATGCGGCGCAATGCCCCCATATTTCGGATGCTGGCCGCCAATCCTGCTTATGCGGCCCGGTGAGCGCGTCCGGCGAATTATTCGGCATGCTGACGCTCTGCTTCGCGTCGTCCGGCGCCGCCCAATTTGACGAGGACGCGCGGCGAACTTATGACACCAAGCAAATCGTGCTGACCAGAGTGCAAACGCATTACGCCCTCGCGCTCTCGAATCTGAGGCTGCGCGAGACGCTCCGGCAGGAATCCATCCGCGACCCGTTGACCGGCCTGTATAACCGGCGCTACATGGATGAATCGCTGGAGCGGGAGGCGTATCGCGCCGGGCGGCATCATATTCCAATCGGGCTGGTCATGCTCGACATTGACCATTTCAAGCGGTTCAACGATACCTACGGGCATGAAGCCGGCGATCTTGTGCTGCAAGAAGTCGGCAAATTTTTGCGGCAGCATATTCGCCATGAAGACATCGCCTGCCGGTACGGCGGCGAGGAATTTCTGCTGATTCTGCCGGAAGCGAATTTAGAGGCGGTACAGCATCGCGCCGAGCAGCTTCGCGCCGGAATCAAAGCCCTTGAATTGACGTATGAAGGGGAAATGCTGCGCGTGACAAGCTCGTTTGGCGTGACGACGCTGTCCGAGCATCCGACGATTCAAAATGCCGTGAATGCCGCCGATGAAGCGTTGTATCACGCGAAAAAAGCCGGGCGCGACCGCGTGATGGCGTATTATTCCGAAACAAGCGCGCCATAGGGCGAATATCACCACAGATTGACACAGATGCTCACAGATTTTTGAACAAATGGGTAGCTCGGACATTCTTGTCGGCGTTCCTTTACGGTTTCCTTATTTTTCAAAATCAGTAAACATCTGTGTCAATCTGTGGTGACATTCGCCCTAAATTTTTATTGACAATTTAATTGACGTTAGTTATATTTATGTTGAATAAAAAATAAGCGTAAAAAAATATTATTACAACATCTCTCACGATGACGAACACGGTGACAGCAAACCTGTATAATCCCCATGAACAGGGCAAACAGCAGTTGCTCGACCGCTTTGCGGCGCGGCATGACATTTTTCGCGAACTGTATCAGCGCATGACTTCCGCCGTCAAAACGGGCGCGCGGCGGCATGTTCTGCTTGAAGGCGCGCGCGGCACGGGCAAAACCACGCTGCTGCTGCGCCTGAATTACGAGCTTGAAAATGACGCCGAACTGCGGGCGTCCTGCGTGCCAATCGTGCTGAAAGAAGAAGCCTATTACGGCATTCGCCGCCTGCACGCGCTCTGGAAAACCATCGCGCAGGAATGGCAGCAGAAAGATCACGCCGTCGTCGGCCTCTATGAGCGGATGTGCGCGGCCTATCATCCCGACGCCGCCGCGCGGACAGGGGAAAAGCAGTACGAAATCGCCTGTTTCGACCTGCTGAACGAAGCCCTGAACGCCCACGCGAAAACGCTGGCGCTGTTCATTGATAATTTCGGCGAACTGCTCTATAATTTCACCGGGCAGGAAATGTACCGGCTCTATAAAATCCTGAAAGAGGGCCGCGCCATTACGCTCATCGCCGCGTCGAGCATTGCGCTGGAGGCGTTGAAAAATGATGAAAACGGCTTTCTGTACGCGCTCTTCGAGAAAAAACGCCTCGACGGACTCAGCAAAGCCGAAACGCATGCCTTGCTGCTGGAGTTAGGCCGGAATCACGGCAAAGAAGAGGTGATTGAACGCCTGATTGCCGCGCAGCCGGGGCGCATCGAAAGCCTGCGGATTTTGACCGGCGGTGTGATTCGCACGATGGTCTTGCTGTTCGAAGTCTTCATCGGGGCGGAACAGCGTAGCGCGCTCACGGATTTGGATGTCGTTTTAGACCGCGTGACGCCACTTTATAAAAGCCGCATGGACATGCTCAGCCCCTTGCAGCGCGAACTCGTGAATCTGATTGCCCTGCATTGGGAGGCGATCAGCGCGGACGAACTCGCCCGGCAAGCCAATCTTTCTTCCGACGACGCGCAGGCGATTCTGCGCGATTTGGAGCATCTGTTTTTGATTGAGCGCGTGAGCGACGCGGCGCGGCAGCCGTTGTTTCGCCTGAAAGAACGATTTTTCAACATCTGGTATCTCATGCGCCTGTCGGTCGGCAGCGGACACGCCCGCGTGACGTGGCTGCTCCATTTTCTCGAAAGCTGGTACAATAAAACCGAACTGCATGACGTGGCGTACACGCATCTGCACAGCATCAGCGCGGGCAAATGCCCGCCGGCGCAGGCGTTTTACCTGACGGAAGCCCTCGTGAAAACCGGCCTGTTGGATCGAGATGTCGAACACCAGATGCTCACCGCGACGAAACAGCTGCTGCGCGGCGCATCGTCCGACATGGCAGACGACACGACGCCTTCCGACCGAGAACTTTTCGAGCATGGGCAACTGTATTATCGGCAGGAAATGTATGAACAGGCCGCCACGTTTTTCCTGAAGATCGCCCGGAAAGACGCGCATGTCCATTTCCGCATCGGCTACGCGCTCATGAAGCTCGGCCGCGTCGAGGACGCGCTTTCGCATTTCCGGCAAGCGGCGAAAATGGGGCATCTCGAGGCGGTGCTGCATCTCGGCATCGCGCATGACGCACAACTGCGCGATTACGCGAAAGCCAAGCGTTTTTACGGTATTGCCGCCGCCAAAGGCCACACCGACGCCATGCTCAATCTCGGCAATCTCTGCTGCTACACGCTGCAAGAATATGACGAGGCGCGAAAATATTACCTCATGGCCGCGAAAACCGGACAAGAGCGGCTGAACCGGCTCAGCGCGGCGAATTTCTCGCTGACCGCGCTGAAACGCTACGTCGCCGCCGCGCTGAAAGGGAGCGCGCAAGACGCGGAGCAGTGCGATATTGAGGACATTCCGGGCGCGCGGCGCAGTTATCGCAACGCCATGCGCCAGACAACCGCCGAAGCCCTCTATCAATTGGGCAATTTGCATGTCAATGCCTTGCGGAACGCCGAAAAAGCGGAACGCTATTACAGGATGGCGGCGCAGGCCGGGCATGTCAAGGCGATGCTGTATCTCGGCGATTGGCACTATTTCACGCGGAACGACGCGCGGCAGGCGGAAAAATATTATCTGATGGCCGCGAAACAGGACAATTTGGACGCGCTCGTCAATCTCGGCCTGCTGTATCACACGACGCTGAACAACGCGAAAAAAGCGGAAAAATGCTATCGCGCCGCCGCGCAGCAAGGGGAGGTCAGCGCCATGAATGGCCTTGCGTGGCTCTATTTCGAGCAGAAGCGCGACAAGGCGGCCGCGCTGGAATACGCCCGCCGCGCCCTGCGCGCGCAGCCAAACATGCACACGGCGCACACCGCCGCCTGCATTTATCTCTGGAATGGCCGGACAAGCGAGGCGTTCGCGGCGGCGGAGCAGTTCATGTTTTCGGGCGAGGCGCATCAACTCATTGAAAAAGACATCGTGTTTTATCTGCTGCTCGTTATCGCTCACGCGCAATATGAGCAGGCGCTGCGCTATTTCAGCGCGTCTTCGCCCGATTTGCGGGAACGGTTCGCGCCCGTGTTTTACGCCCTGCTTTATTTCATCGGCGATCCGCAATATGACAATCACCCGCCGGAATTCGCCGATCCGGTGCGGGAAATCATCGAACGCATCCACCAATTAGCCGCCGATTACAACGATCTGCGCTGATTTTTTCGGCGGCTTCCGCTTGACATTTTTCGCCCTCGCGGGGCGAGATGATGATAAACGACTTCAAACGTTTTGAAGACGTTTGAAGTCTCGCCCTCTCTCAAGGAAAGCTGTCAGACACCTTGGAGGTGTCTGACAGCTATGCCCATAATCTTCATGAAACAGACGCGAGACCTTGTGCTGCTGTCGCTGCTGGTTGCGTTAGCGATTGCGTTGCGCGGCATTGAAAGTTTGATTCCGAACCCTCTGCCGTGGCTGCGGCTCGGCTTGGCGAACATGATGACGCTGCTCGCCATGCTGCTGTTCGGCTTTAAAGCGGCGTTGCTGCTGACCGCGCTGCGCATCGTCATCGCGTCCATTTTGTTCGGCTATTTTCTCGCGCCGACGTTTTTCCTCAGCCTCGTCGCCGGAATCGTCAGCGCGGCGGCGATGGGCGTCACGCTGCGCTTCGGCGGGCGCGCGTTCAGCCCGGTCGGCGTGAGCGTTGTCGGCGCGGTCGCGCATAATTTCGCGCAACTCGCCACCGCCTATTGGCTCATTATCAAACACGCCGAGATTTTCATGCTCTTCCCGTTCCTCTCGATTTTGGGCATTCTCACCGGCTGTTTCAACGGCTGGGCGGTTGTCATTATGCGCGAATACGCGCAGGCGCATCTCGACGCCCTCCTTCCGGCCTCGATTCCCAAAGAATCCGCATAAAAAACTTGCGTAAATCTGCGCGCTTACGATGATGCGCATCATCAGTTTTTCCTCCCATTGACACGCATAATTTTTAATATTTATTTA
The DNA here is from genome assembly GCA_964498135.1 of uncultured Candidatus Moduliflexus sp. Classification (GTDB taxonomy): domain Bacteria; phylum Moduliflexota; class Moduliflexia; order Moduliflexales; family Moduliflexaceae; genus Moduliflexus. Next base: position 7,330 of record CAZCGG010000118.1, on the reverse strand, counting down.
AGAATGCCTGAAATCAAGCAAATCTGGGAACGCAATGTGTCGCGGATTTGCTTAAATTTAGGCGTCCAACGCATGTATGAAACACGAGGCTCTTGAACGCATTGCCGCAACATATCAACAAAAATTCGGCCAAGCGCCGGAATTGCTTGTCAGCGCGCCCGGCCGCGTTAATTTAATCGGAGAGCACACGGATTATAACGACGGATTCGTCCTGCCGGTGGCGATTGATAAAAAAATTATTATCGGCGGGTCGCGCCGCGCGGATGATGTCGTGCGCTTGTATTCGCTGAATTTCGGGGAATTTCAGGAATTTTCCATCTCATCGCTCATCAAGCAGAATACCTGGTCGGATTACGTCAAGGGTGTCGTCAGCGAATTGTTGCAGGACGGGCATCATTTGCGCGGGTTCAACGCCGTGCTGGAAGGGAACGTGCCGCGCGCGTCCGGCCTCAGCAGTTCCGCCGCAATTGAAGTCGCGTCGGCCTTTTTCATGGCGCAGATGTTTCAGCTTTCTATGTCCGGCGAAGAGATGGCGAAGCTCTGCCAACGGGCGGAAAACCGCTTCGTCGGCGTCAATTGCGGCATCATGGATCAATTCATTTCCCGGCTCGGCAAGCTCGGCCACGCGCTGCTGATTGATTGCCGCGATCTGCGTTATCAACTTGTGCCGTTCGAGGTCGAAGGGTGCAGCATCGTGATGTGCAACTCCAACGTCAAGCGCCAATTGGTGGATTCCGCATATAATGAGCGCCGGTCGCAATGCGAAGAAGGCGTGCGTCTGCTGAAAGCGAAACTTCCGGCGATTGCCGCGCTGCGCGACGTGACTTCGGCGCAATTGCACGCGCATGCTGCGCTGCTGCCGCCGTTGACGTTCCAACGCTGCCGGCACGTCGTGACCGAAAACGAGCGTGTCACGCAGGCGGTCGAGGCGTTAAACGCCAACAATATCGTCCGGTTCGGCGAATTGCTGAATCAATCGCACGAGAGCCTGCGCGACGATTATCAGGTCAGTTGCAAGGAATTGGATATGTTGGTAGAGCTTGCCCGCGGCGTAAACGGCACGATTGGCTCGCGCATGACTGGCGCAGGGTTCGGCGGCTGCACGGTCAGTTTGGTGAAAGATTCGGCGGTCGAAACGTTCCGGCAAGTCATCGTAGAAAAATACAAAGAGCGGACGGGCATCACGGCGGACGTGTATATTTCAAAAGCCGAAGACGGGGCGCGCGTGGAAACGCTGTAACAACGGGGAGCAACTCGGTTTCTTCAGGGGACTGACAGACCCCGCCCAACCCTCCCCTCAATCAGGAGAGGGGAAATATTTCTTATGTTGTCTCCACCCCTGATTGAGGGGAGGGATAGGGTGGGGTGCGTCAGCCTGAGACTGCGTTGCTTGTGATGGATTCAGGAATATGAGCCAGTTTTCAGAAGCGGATCGGCAGCGCGTGCTGCGCATGGTTGAAGAGACGGTCAGCGCGGAAAAAAAAGACGCGCCGCGCGTGTTGGCGGTGTTTGCGGAATGCGCGCAGCTTGGCATTGACGCGCTGCCGGTTGACATCAATCAAAGCGACGATCAATGCGGATTTGAAGTGGAAGGCGGCATTCGCTTGGGATTCTCGGCGATTGCCGGCGCGCGCGAGCAGTTTATCAATGACCTGCTCGCGGAGCGGCAGAAAAAAGGGGCGTTTCGCGCGTTTCAGGATTTCTGCGAACGGAACGACCTTGAGGCGATTCCGGCGGAATTTTTCGGAAAATGCGTGGCGAGCGGCGTGTTTGACGCGATTGAACCCTCTCGCGCGGCGTTGTTCGCGGGCTATGAAAAAATCATAGACGCAGTGCGCAAAGCCAAAGCGGAGCGCACGTCCGGTCAATTCGGCTTGTTCGCCATGCTTCCGGCGGCGACGCCATTGCGCCCGATCAGTTTGCCGCAAGTGGAATCGTGGACGGAAGACGAGATGATTGAGCGCGAAAAGGCGGCGTTAGGCTTTTCGTTCACGGAATATCAACGGCTTCAACATCAGAGCGACGACGAGAGCGACTCCGACGCGGCGGTCGCGGATTATGCGGTTGAAACGCCCGCGCCGCAGGAAGCGCAACCAATGCCGTCTCCGCCCGATCTTTCGGCAGAAATCGCGCCGAACGCGCAGCCTTCCGCAAGCGAATCCGCCGATGCCGCCGTTGAACCGGCGGAAGAACCTGCCGCGCCTGTTCAAGACGAGGTGCCGCCGCTTCCTGCTGACTTGCCGGAAGAGCCGCCGGTTGAAGACGACATCGCCCTTGCGCCGCCGCATCCATCGGTCGTCGAGCAGCCTGCCGCAACGCCGCTGACGCTTCATTTGGCGGCTAATTCAACGACGACGGCGATGCTGCTCCGCCTGCGCGAACTGCTGGAATTGCATCCCGGCGCGGCGCCGGTCGTGCTTGCCTTCACGGAAAACGGGCAGGAAATTGTCCGCATCAAAGCCCATGACGACTATTGCGTCCGCGTTTCGGATGAATTGCTGGCGCGAGTTGAAGGCATCATCGGACAAAAATAACCACGCGGTTCACCTGGCGTACAGGGCGGACGCAACCACACTTGACATCATGCATCGGATTTTCCCGCCCGCCCTTTTTGCTCCGGCGTAAGCGGATCGTTAGGCTCTATCCTACTCTCCGACAATGGCAAGAGCTTCCTCTTTCAGAACGTCGCTGATGTAGAAATTATTCGCGGCTAATTGTTTAAGTAATGGTTTCAATAGCGGGATCAGTCCTTGCCGTTTCGCTTGGATTAACACGCCAACTGTCCCGATCATCGTGACGCCTAAACGGGCTGCAACCTTCCGTGCATGGGCATCATCCAAAATGACGCGCCAGCTTTTCTCGTAAGCTAAAGCAATGGCTTCAGCCTCTCCATCATCAATGACGAGTTTTAATGATGTGACCAACGCCTCATTGAAGGGACTTCTACATGCAACCATGGCAAAACGATACCGAATTCTTGGTGGACTTCATGGGGAACCACAATTGGATCAAACAATGCTGGTAACACGTCGAGAGCATAAATCCGCTCTAAGCCGATCAAACAGGTGCTATCAGAAATAATGGATGGTTTCACGCGCCAACCTCCTGTCGCAATTCTTCTGCTGAATAATTACAGACAGGGATGTGATAGTGTCCTAACATATCAATAAATGCCCGTTTAGAAAATCCGGCAAGTTTTGCTGCTTGCCCCAAGGATACTTTGCCGACCTCAAATAATTTGAGGGCAAGTAATAATTTGACGTCATCTTCAGAGATATTTAATGGAAGAGTCATCCTTACGGCCATCGCGCTCATATCGTTCTCCTTTTATTCAGGAAATTCGTCCCTTGATTCATAACAAATTTCAGGGTATTATTCATCTCCCATTTTTCTGTCAAGACAAAAACAGGGAAGAAAACGGAGATTCCTTCCCCGCAAGATATTCTGCGCGGTTCACTTGCGAGCGGCCTTCTGCGCTGTCTGGCGCAACCGCGTGGTTCTCCGAGACGCGGCTGGTTGCGTTCGATACAAGCATAACTTTTATTACACCATCGCTTCCGGCCGGACAAACCGGTCAAATTCCTCCGCCGTCACATAGCCGGACGCGACGGCCTCTTCGCGCAACGTCGTGCCGTTCACGTGAGCGGCTTTCGCAATCTGCGCGGCGCGGTCATAGCCGATATGCGGCGAGAGCGCGGTCACGAGCATCAGCGAATTCCGCAGATTGCGCTCAATCACGCCCCGGTTCGCCTCAATGCCCTCGACGCAATGCTGCGCGAATGAGCGCATCACGTCACTTAACAGGCGCGCGGATTGCAGCGCGTTGTAAATAATCACCGGCTTAAACACGTTCAACTCAAAATTCCCTTGGCTGGCGGCAAAGCCAATTGTCGCGTCATTCCCAAACACCTGACACGCCGCCATCGTCATCGCTTCGGCCTGCGTCGGATTCACTTTGCCCGGCATGATGGAACTGCCCGGCTCGTTTTCCGGGATGATTAGCTCGCCGATGCCGCAACGCGGGCCGGACGCGAGCCAGCGAATGTCGTTGGCGATTTTCATCAGATTCGCGGCCAACGCCTTCATCGCGCCGCTCAAGCCGACGAGCGCGTCATGCGAGGTCAGCCCGTGAAATTTATTCGGCGCGGAGAAAAAGCGCGCGCCGCTCAGTTCAGCGAGCTTCGCCGCCATGGCCTCCCCGAAGCCGGGCGGCGCATTCAAGCCCGTGCCGACCGCCGTGCCGCCGATGGCGAGCGCGCGGACATGCTCCAGCGCCTCGTTGATTTGCCGTTCGTTCATATCTAACATCGCCGCGTAGCCGCCGAATTCCTGCCCAAGCGTAAGCGGCGTGGCGTCCTGCAAATGCGTCCGCCCGATTTTGATAATGTTGGAAAACGCCTCGGCTTTGCGGCGCAGCGCGTCCCGCAAACCATCGAGCGCGGGCAGCAGGCGCGCTTCGACATCCATCACTGCCGCAATGTGCATGGCCGTAGGAAAGGTGTCGTTCGAGCTTTGCGACAGGTTGACATGATCATTCGGATGCACCGGTTCATCAATCAATTGCATGGCGCGATTCGCAATCACTTCGTTGACATTCATGTTCGTCTGCGTGCCGCTGCCGGTCTGCCAGACCGAGAGCGGAAATTCGGCGGCATGGCGTCCCTCCGCGATTTCGTCGCAGACCGCCGCAATCGCGTCTTTCCGCGCCGCGTTCAGTTTGCCGAGCGCATGGTTGACGAGGGCGGCCGCTTTTTTCAACAGCGCGAACGCGCGAATCAGTTCCGGCGGCATGGTCTCCGCGCCAATGGCAAAATGGGCGAGGCTGCGCTGCGTTTGCGCCCCCCACAGGCGTTCCGCAGGCACGGCGATTTCGCCCATCGAATCTTTTTCAATGCGGTAGGTCATAATGCAACTTGTTATTCAGGAGTGTCAAATCTTGATTTGACTGCAAAATCGAGATTTTGCGCTCCTGAAAATTTCTTCGCGCCACAATATTTAGCGTTGATATTTGTTCGTAATCGGCAGGCGGCGGTCGGGGCCGAAGGCTTTCGTGCTGACTTTCAGCGCGGGCGCGGCCTGCTGGCGTTTATACTCGCTGTGATCCACTTTGCGGACGACATCGCGCACGACATGCGGATCATAGCCGAGCGCAACGATGTCGTCCACGCTCTTGTCATGCTCGATGTACGCTTTCAGAATGCCGTCCAGAATATGGTATTCCGGCAGGCTATCGCTATCCTTTTGCTCCGCTCGCAATTCGGCGGACGGCGCTTTGTCAATCGTATTTTTCGGAATCAGGTCGTATCCGGCGAGATCGTTCCGGTACTTCGCCAGCGCATAGACCGTCGTTTTCGGCACGTCGGAAATAATCCCCAAGCCGCCCGCCATGTCGCCGTAAAGCGTGGCATAGCCGACGCTGACTTCGGATTTATTGCCGGTCGTCAGCGTCAAATAGCCGAATTTGTTGGAAAGCGCCATCAGAACGCAGCCCCGGCAGCGGGCTTGCAGATTTTCTTCCGCGACATCCGGTTGCCGCCCGGAGAACGCCTCGCTGAGTTGCCCGACAAACGCTTCGTACATCGGCGTGATCGGGATGACGTGACGCTCGATGCCGAGATGCTCGGCGAGGCGTTGGGCGTCGTCCACGCTTCCTTTCGACGAAAACGGGCCGGGCATCAAGACGCCGACGACATTTTCCGCGCCGAGCGCATCGGCGGAAATCGCGGCGACCAGCGCGGAATCAATCCCGCCGCTCAGCCCAAGCACGACCTTTTTGAAGCCGTTTTTGCGCACGTAATCGCGCAGCCCCAATTTCAGCGCGTCGTAAATTTCCTGCATCGGCGGCATCTCTGCGCTGTATAGCTCGGCCTGCGGCGCGGCGCAAATCGTCTGCGATTCGACAATCGGGCGCGATGGATATTTTTGGGAAATGGCGTCCGCGTGAATGCGTTTGCAAAACGGCGCGTCGCTCATTTTCAAGGCCAACACCGCCTTGCGATGGCGAGGATCGCTCAGTTTCGAAACCGATACGTCATCCAAATCAATGTCCGTGACGATAAAATCCTCCTCAAAGAGCTTGCCGCGCGCGATAATCTGCCCGGTTTGATTCACCACGAGGCTGCCGCCGTCGAAAATCAGGCGATCCTGCCCGCCAATCAGGTTATTGTACGCCACGACCGTCACGCTGTCTGCCGCCCGTACCGCCGTCATTTTTTCCCGAAAAACCGGCTTGCCGAAATAATAGGGCGAGGCGGAAATGTTCAAAATCACGTCCGCGCCGCTCAATGCCTGCATGACCATCGGCCCTTCGGGATACCAGATGTCTTCGCAGATGTTGACGCCGAAGATGATGTCGCCGATTTGATAAATGCTCTGCGTCTCGCCGGCGGCCTGAAAATAGCGGTTTTCGTCGAACACGCCGTAATTCGGCAGAAAGACTTTATGATAAACGCCGAGCAGATGGCGGTCATGCAGAATCGCGGCGGCGTTGTAAATGTCGTCTTGCTGGTCAACAAAGCCGACGACGGCGGTAATGCCCCGCGTATAATCGAGAATCCGCTCCAGCATGAGCCGGTTTTCCGCGACAAACTGCGGCTTGAGCAGCAAATCAAGCGGCGGATAGCCGGGAATCGCCAATTCCGGGAAGGTGACAATATCCGCGCTTTCCTGCTGCGCCCGTTGAATCCCCTCGATAATTTTCGCCGTGTTGCCTTCTAAATCGCCGACGGTGGCGTTCATTTGCGTCATGGCAATGCGTACCTGTCTCATAATGCTCTCCTGTTCGAATAAGGCTGATTGGGCTGATAACAAACGAAATGCGGCTGCGCGTGACCGTCCGTATCTTAAGCCGAAGCGCGTGTCAAGAAGTTTGATGAAGAAGAAAAAACCCTTGACAAAAGCATTCTTTTTCGGCGTAATTATTTTGAGCGTTTGCATACGTATGTATAAATTGGTTTTCTGAGCAGATGGCGGCTTAGGCATTCCCGTCTGTGTTGGGCAGCGGCGTGGTGGCGAACAACCCTGTTCGCCGCTCTTGTCGGTGACTGCTGTTGGCTTTGCGGCGGGCAAGGCTGTCCGTCAGTACGCAAATAGTTATCTTAGAGCTTATCCATAAATAACAGGACTTACGCAAAACCTCACCCCCAGCCCCTCTCCAAAAGAGAGGGGGGGATGCGAATTTCCCCTCTCCTTCGGAGAGAAGCCGGGGTGAGGTGCTTAAAAATGCGTAAGTCCTAAATAAGAAATTATCGGTGGGGCAGACATTCCTGTCTGCCGCAAAACAGGCAAGAATGCTTGTTCCTGTTATTTATGGATAAATTCTTAGAGTTGC
>CAZCGG010000117.1:0-13706 GCA_964498135.1 uncultured Candidatus Moduliflexus sp. | reverse complement strand
TACCATGCGAATTACAAAAATATTTCATAAAATGTAAAGAAAAAAATGGCCGAATTGCTCTGCGTTGCTCCTCTTTCCTTGTTAATAGAGTGATTGCCTTCCGGTGTTGCGAGCGTTTTGGGAAAAACATTCCCCAATGATCGCTCTTGACAGGAAGAGACGCGGCATGTATGTTTGAAGAAATCGCGCGCAAAAGATCGTCGCGCGGCCTTCGATGCGTTCTCGCGTTCGATACCTCCCCGCTTCCCGAGCGCTGCCCGGATGACGGGGAACATGCGTTCATGAAAAAGTGGCTTCTTCAATATTATCATCAGCACCTCCGCCCGCTTTCGTTAGAAAACCGCGAGCGTTTTCATTTATACGGAATTTTAGTCGCGCTTGCCATCGTCGTGTTGAGCGGCTTTTCAGGCTACAATTTTCTTCACGGAAACCTGCTTGTCAGTTTCCGCGACGCCGCCGCCGCCGTGATGCTGCTGGCCTGCCTGATATTGGTCATTTTCAGCCGCCACAAAATGCGGTATTATCAAATCAGCATTTACATAATTACGCTGTTCTTAGTGCTGGTTCTTTTTCATGGCGCAAGCCAGAGCGCGTCTCTCCTCTGGATGTACCTGATTCCCTCCATTAGTTTCTTTTTATTGGGGACGCGCTGGGCAATCGGCTCGATTCTGCTTTCTTACGCCGGAATCGGCGTCGTCTTCTGGAATATTCCGATTTTTTCCTTTATGCCGTATCCGTATCCTTACGCCATCAAAGTTCGTTTTTTAGTCACGTATCTGCTGCTGATTGTCATTGCGTCGCTGCATGAAACCATCCGCAACCGGTTCAGAGTGTACGCGCAGGAGGAACATGAGCGACTGCGGCGGGAAATCGCGGAGCGGAAGCGCGTTGAAGACGCCCTGAAGCGTTCGCAGGAAGAACTGGAGCAGCGCGTGCGGAAACGCACGGCCGAGCTTGAAAAAGCCAAAGAACAGGCGGAAGTCGCCAATCTTTCCAAAACGAATTTTCTCAGTGGCATGTCGCACGAATTCCGAACGCCGTTGAACCATATCATGGGGTTCACGCAAATTTTGCAATCGCAATTAGCCGATCAGATGAACGAACGGCATCGCGGCTATTTTCAGACGATTCTTCAAAGCAGCAATCACCTGCTCGCCATGCTCGAAGATATTCTCGACCTTTCGCGCATAGATTTGGGAGAATTAACGTTCTGCCGCGGTTCGGTGAATCTCAAACATATTATCAATCAAAGCTTGGCGACGTTTCGCGGGAAAGATGTCAAAAAGCATCTCATCTTGACCTCCCATCTTTCCCCAGAAGTGAACGACTTGACGATTGAAGCCGACGAGCGGAAATTGAAGCAAATTTTGTTCAATCTGCTGTCGAACGCGGTCAAATTCACGCCCGACAGCGGCAAAATCCTGTTGACCGCGGAGCGGCAGGCTGAAGAAGTGATGATCTGCGTCAGCGACACCGGCATCGGCATCACGCCGGAGCAGCAGGAAAAGCTGTTTTCGAATTTTTATCAGGCGTCATCGGGCTTGCGAGGCAAAACGCCCGGCGTCGGCGTCGGTTTGGCGTTGGTGAAGCGGCTGGTGGAAATGCACGGCGGGCGCATTTGGGTTGAAAGCGGTGGCGAAGGCAAAGGAAGCCGCTTCAGCTTTTCGCTGCCGATTCATGTTTCCAGCCCGTTGGAAGGGTTGGATGGGACATTGTAATACCAATCAAATACGATCATATTCGCCCCGTCACGGTAGAGACGCAGGCCGCGCGTCTTACGGGATAGATGATCTTTTTAAACACAACGACAAATGCTGAAACAGCGCATTGAACGCAAAAAGACTCCGTTTCTTCAAGAAACGGAGTCTTTCGGAATTTCACCGTGGTGCGGTTATTTGTGATAATACACGTCCCAGCCCAAATACGTCGTGAACGCCTCGTTCAGCACGTCGGCGACCTGCGACGGATTCAGCGCGACATGATGCTCAAATCCATTCCGGCAAATATGCTGCAATAAGCCTTGCATGTTCGGAATCTGCACGACGCCGTACCCGCCGAACGAATTGACGTTATCGTTCGTGATGTCGCATTCGCCGAAATACGCTTTAATCTTGCCGGAATAATCATCCGTCGCCACGCGGCAATAGGTCATTTGGCCAGGTTTGATCTGGCCGGTCACTGTGCCGTAGGTGTTTTCCTTGCCGACCGTCCCCGCGATAATCGCTTGATAATCCATCGCCGCCTCGCCGCCGAAAAAGACTTGCGGCAGGTTGCTGCAATGGAACACGATCCCCTTGTTCGGGTCGTCGCCGAAATTATTGTTCCAATCCAGCAGCGCGCTCGGCTGCCCGGACGCCAACGCCATCGCATACATGCCAATCAGCCCCGTAATATCGGTTTCGCACGCGCTCGGCTTCAACGAGTTGCTCAACATGCTCATCACCGCGCAGGGGACGACGCCGAAAAATTCTTCCATCGCGGTCCAGCATTGCACCGCCGTGCCGACAAGTTCGTGATCCGCGATGAATTTATCCAGCGCGACCCCGAGTTTCGCCATTTTCAGCAAGCCTTCGCTGCTGATGCCCACTGTTTTGATATATCCCTTGATGTCCGCCAATTTCGCGGCCACCGCCGGATCATTGTCGCTTAATTTGCCGATCTGCCCGAAAATATCGGACAAATCCACGCTTTCGACCGCAATCCCGGCGCGTTCTAGCAATTTTTCGCTGTACCGCACGGTGATAAACGCCGCCGGACGCGCCCCGATCTGCCCAAAGCGGGCTTTGCGCAGGCCGTTCACGACCCGGCAGACTCCGGCGAATTTCTTCAAATCTTGCCGGAAACTGGCGGAAAGCGGGTCAACCGTGTGCAGCGTGGTCAAGCTGTATTTTACGCCGTATTGCATCAAGTTGTTGCAGGACGACATCTTGCCGCAGAAACTATCGCGCCGATGCGCTAAATCAAGCTGTTTCGGATCGTCCGGCGTCGCCTGAATCAACACCGGTACGTTCAAGTTCGCCAGCCGAATCGCGTCCGCCACGCCGCGCTCTTCGCCGAAATTTGGCAGCGTGACGAGAATGCCGTCAATCTCCGCCGCATGTTTCTTGAACAATTCGGCGCATTTTTTGGATTGTTCATACGTTTCAACCGAGCCGTAAGGCGAATCGTCGGGCGAAAGCATTACCGCGTTGTGGCCGTCTTCCCGCAAAACTTTCAAAATCGCTTCCCGGCCATCTTTGCATAATTCAACGGGGAAAAATCCCCGCGTTCCCATAATGACTCCAAAAGTTGCCATGTGGACATGTATTGACCGCAGGGGCGCGGAGAAAAAGCCGTTCAAACAGTTTTCCCTGCGTTTCTCCGCGTCTCTGCGGCAAATAATCGTATTTTACAGATTGCGCAATTCCTGCGCCAACAAGTTTCCGATGTGTTGATATTTTTCGTATAATTTCTGATATTTTGCCGCATTTTCGGCGTTCGGCAGATACGTTTTGCTGAATCCGCTCATCATTTTTCGCTGCGCTTCGGCTACCGACGGATAGACGCCCGCCGCCACCGCGCCGAACATTCCCGCGCCGAGCGCGCACGCCTGCTCCGACTGCGCCACCTCAATCGGCATGTTCAGCACGTCCGCCGTCACTTGCATGACGAAATCGGATTTTTTCGCAATGCCGCCGGTCGCAATCACGGCCTCGATTTTCACGCCGTAGCTCATGAATTGGTCATTGATCGCCTTCGCGCCGAACGCCGTCGCTTCCACGAGCGCGCGGAAGATTTTCGGGGCGGACGCGCCGAGCGTGAGGCCGAGAATCGCGCCTTTCAGCGTCTGATCCGCGAACGGCGTCCGCCGCCCGTTCAGCCAATCCAGCGCGATCACGCCGCTTTCTTCCATCGGAATGTTCGCGGCTTCGTCGGCAAGTCTCGCAATGATCTTATGCTCGATTTCTTTTTTCAGCGCGTCCGCCGTCTTCGCGTCAATCAACGACGTTTCCGGCAGCAGCGTTTCGAGCGGCCATGCCAGCAGCCGCCGGAACCAAGCGTACACGTCGCCGAAGGCGGATTGCCCCGCTTCAAGGCCGACCATGCCGGGGATGACTGAGCCGTCAACCTGCCCGCAAATGCCCGACACGAGCGTGTCGCCGATGACCTCATGCGGCGCGACGATGATGTCGCAGGTGGAGGTTCCCATGATTTTCAAAAGCGTCGCGTTGCGAATGCCCGCGCCGACCGCGCCCATGTGCGCGTCGAATGCGCCGACTGCGACCGCCGCGCCCGCTTTCAGGCCGAGCCGCGCCGCCCATTCTTCCGTCAGCGTTCCGGCCGCCGCGTCCGACGTGCAGGTCTCTTTGAAGAGCCGATCTTTCAGCCCGTTCAGGAGCGGATCGAGCTTGACCAAAAACGCCTCGTCCGGCAGGCCGCCCCACGCTTCATGCCACATCGCCTTGTGTCCGGCGGCGCACCGGCTGCGCTTCATCGTGAGCGGATCGGTGTTGCCGGTCAGCAGCGCGGGCATCCAGTCGCAATGTTCCACCCACGAAAACGCCGCCTCGCGGATTTTGGCGTCTTCGCGCAGCACATGCAGAATTTTCGCCCAGAACCATTCCGACGAATAGACGCCGCCCTCGAATTTCGTGAAATCCGTGCCGCCCCAATTTGGCGCAAGCTGGTTGATTTCTTCGGCTTCTTTGACGCCGGTGTGGTCTTTCCAGAGGACGAACATGGCGTTCGGGTTGTCCGCAAATTCTGGTTTCAGCGCGAGCGGCGTCCCGTTGCGGTCAACCGCGCACGGCGTCGAGCCGGTCGTGTCAATGCCGATGCCGACCACATGTTCCGCCACGCTAGCCGGAAGCTTGGCTAACGCGCCTTTGACGCTGCGCTCCAAGCCTTCGATATAATCGAGCGGATGCTGCCGAAATTGATTTTGCGCCGGATGGCAATATTTGCCCTGCATCCAGCGCGGATAATAGACGACTTCGTTTGCTTCTTCCTTGCCGGTGACGACGTTGACGACCACCGCCCGCACCGAGTCTGAGCCATAATCCAAGCCAATCACATACTGTTCGTTTGCCATATTTCCAACAATCGTAGCTGAACTCCTGAACGCTCTTCGAGGGGCATTCAGAATTCAATACCTTCGCGTAAATATTTGCTTGTGATCAATTATTTAAGTGTGCGCTCGTCGAGAAACGGCACTGCCATGTCTGGAGCGCGTGAACGTTTTATTTATTAGTCAACGGCGGCGCGCATGATCGTTTCCTGATCAGCCTGCTCTATCGGCAAATCGGCCGTGATGCGCCCGTCGTGCATAACGAGAACGCGGTCGGACAAGCCCAGAACTTCGGGCAATTCGGACGAAATCACCAAAATCGACACCCCTTCGTCGGCCAGTTCCGTAATGATGCGATGCACTTCCGATTTCGCGCCGACATCAATCCCGCGCGTCGGCTCATCCAGAATCAGGACGACCGGATTTGTCGCCAGCCATTTGCCGATGACGACTTTCTGCTGGTTGCCGCCGCTCAGGTTATTCACCACATGTTTCAGCGACGAGATTTTGATGCGCAGACGGCTCACGTAATCGTTGCAGATATCCACTTCTTCTTTGCGATCAATCAAATTCAGGGTTTTGGCGAGTTTCGGATGAATCGCCATCGTGAGATTTTCCCGCGTGGACATCGGCAGCACTAAGCCCAAATATTTGCGGTCTTCCGGGACATACGCGATGCCGTTTTTCACGGCGTCAACCGGGCTGTTGATCATCACGTTTTTTTTGTTCAGCGTAATCGTGCCTGCGGTCTTTTTCTCCATGCCGATCAGCAGTTTCGCCAATTCCGTCCGCCCCGCGCCGACTAATCCGGCGAGGCCAAGAATTTCACCTTTATACAACTGAAACGACACCTGCTTCGTCATTGGCGGGCCGGAAAGATCTTGCACTTCCAGCACCACGTCGTTGCCGCGTTTGCCTTTCCGTTTTGTAAAGAAATGGTCTAACTCGCGCCCAACCATCAGGGAAATGATGTTGTCTTTCGTCGCTTTCGCCGTGATGAGTTCGCCCGCGTTCATGCCGTCGCGCAACACGGTGATGCGGTCGGTAATTTCAAGCATCTCATCGAGTTTATGGGAAATGAAGACCACCGAAATGCCCTGTTTTTTCAAGTCGCGCACAATCGCAAAGAGGCTTTCGACTTCGGAAGCCGCCAGCGACGAGGTCGGCTCATCCATAATCAGCAATTTCGTGTCATACGAAAGGGCTTTGGCGATTTCCACCATCTGCTGTTTCGCCACGCCGAGCTTTCTGACTTCCGTGTCCGGGTTGATGTCAATTTTCAGACGGTTGAACAGCGCGGTCGCTTTTTCCCGCATCTTGGCGTAACTGAGGAGTTTCGTCTGCGGCGAATGCACTTCTTTGCCCAAAAAAATGTTTTCCATCGCTGACAAATTCGGGCAGAGATTTAATTCTTGAAAAATAATGCTGATGCCCTTATGATAGGCTTCTCCCGGCCTTTTGAGGTTGAGCGGCTCGCCGTTGAACGTGATGGTCCCGGCGTCGTGCGGATACACGGCGGTCAAGACTTTCATTAACGTGGATTTGCCCGCGCCGTTTTCGCCAATCAGCCCGAGAATTTCCCCTTTTTTCAGCGTAAAATCAACCTCATGCAACGCGCGGACGCCGGGAAATTGCTTGCAAATTCCCCTCATTTCAACCAGTAATGGTTCCATGATTGTTTCGTGAAACGCTCGCCGCTGCCTCTTGCCTGACGGGAATGGGCAGAAAGGAGCATTTCATGCCTGCTATTTGTTTTTAATCCGGTCAATCACGGCAGCCAGCACGATGATTCCGCCGATGATGAAATCTTGCCAATACGCCGACACTTGCATGAGCACGAGGCCGTTCCGAATGACGCCCATGACGGTCGCGCCGATGAGCAAGCCTAACACGGTGCCGACGCCGCCGCTCAAGCTCGTGCCGCCGATCACTGCGGAGGCGATGGCGTCCAATTCCCAGCCTTTGCCGGTCGCGGGCTGCGCGGAATTAAAGCGGGCGACTAACAGCACGCCGACGATTCCGGCGAGCAAGCCGCAAATCGCGTAAATTTTCAATTTGATCATTTTGACATCCACGCCGGACAGCGCGGTCGCTTGTTCGTTGCCGCCGATAGCGTAAATTCTCCGCCCAAAGGCCGTGTACGTCAGCGTGACATGCACGATGCCCGCGATAACGGCGGCGATGATGACCGGCATCGGAATGCCAAGGATGTCGCTTTGCGCCAAGAAAAAGAACGAACTCGGCATTTCGATAATCGGGTTGCCTTTGGTTAAGATGAGGCTGAGGCCGCGCCCCATGCTCAGCGCGCCAAGCGAGACGATGAACGGCGTAATGCCGACATACGCGATGACTGAGCCGTTAAACATGCCAATCAGCATGCCGGATAACACGCCTATCGGCAGGGCGAAAATCGGATGGACTCCGGCGGCGAGGACGACGCCGGTAATCATGCCGCTCAAGCCGACGGTCGAGCCGACGGAGAGGTCTATCCCGCCGGTCAGAATCACGAACAATTCGCCTAATGCGACGATTGCGACAAACGAGATTTGCCGCGAAACAAGGTACATATTTTTGGCCGTGAGAAATTGCGGGGCCATCAGCGAAATCCCAGCAGAAATAACAATAAGAGCGATAAAAATAGCGGCCTCGCGTTTTGCCAAAATCTCTAACACCGGATTGGCCGGTTTGGTTGCTTGATTGGTTTGCGCCATGATTCGGTCATGAATATCGCGCGTCTGGAGAATTGTCCCCAGACGCGGCGCTTCATGCTATACAAGTTATTGAGCAAGCTCTTTCTTCATGTCATCCATGTACGTGTCAATATTCTCTTTCGTGACGATGATTACGCCTGTGTCAATTTCTTTCGGGATTTCTTTGCCTTCGACGGCGGCTTTCAAATTCTCGACAGACAGCCAGCCCATCGTGAAGGTTTTCTGCACGATGCAGAACTGCACGAGGCCGTCCCGAATGCCTTGCAGCGTGTCTTTCAAATCATCGAAACCGGCCAGCAGCACTTGGCCGCCTTTGCCTTGTTCTCTCACAACCGTGCTTGCGCCCGGCGCGCATTCTGCGGACACGCCGAAGATCGCTTTCAAATCGGGGTAAGTCTGGAGGATCGCTTCCGTTTTATTCACGGTTTCGTCAAATTTGCCTTGTGTGTCTTCCAGCGTCACGATTTTGACCTCTGGGGCTTCTGTCGCAATCGCTTCTTTCACGCCTTCGGCACGAAGGTTCAGGTTCGGCGCAGCAATGCCGCCTTGCAGAATGGCTAAGTCGCCTTTTTTGCCCATCAGTTCGGCGATCATTTTGCCGCCAGCGTATCCGGCGTTTTTATTGTTCGTGCCGATGTAGCAGAGTTGCGCGCTGGATGGGGCGGGCGCGTCGAACGTAATGACTTTAATTCCAGCGTCCATTGCCTGTTTAATGACCGGAACGAGCGGTTTGTCATCCAATGCGGAAATGGCGATGCCATCCACGCCGCGCGCAATCAGGTCTTCCAACACTCTGACTTGCAGGGCGATGTCGAAATCCTGCGGGGCTTGATATTCCACCGTGATGCCGTATTTTTCAGCCGCCGCTTTGAAGCCTTCAAAGCAGGGTTCATAATATGGATGCACACCTTTCGGCACCATCACGAAGGTCAATTTCTTATCGGCGGCCAAGGCTGACGGCGCGATCAACGCTGCCACTAACGAGACGACTACGAGTAATTTTACGAGTTTCATGGTTTGTTCTCCTTCTTGCATTGCGCGGCGTTCCTTGCGAATGCGGGGCAATGCGTTCAACGCATGTTGGTTGGTACGACATGAAAAAACGCTACATATCAAAACTGGCTTCTTGTTTACCGCACGACATCCCTCCTTTCAGAAATACGCAAAGACGCATCTACGTGAGCAGATGCCATCGCATGAATGATTTTTCGGCTTCTGTAAATTTTATTAGTAGTCATTCGTATGACTATTATTAAAGCCTATTAAATTTTGTCAAGTATTTTTCTGAAAAAATTGTATTTATTTATTTCGTCCTGATTTTTTAATTGATAAAAGACTGCAAACGTCTTGAAGACGTTTGAAGTCTCGCCTTCTATGCGAGCGGACGCCTTTTTGCGTGAGGGTTGCATTAAATTCTTGACATCGTTTGACCGGAAGAAATTCCGTGATCGCATGAAACGAATTGTCAAAATCGGTGTGGGCTGGTTTTTTCTGTTCTTAGGGGTACTCGGCTGCTTTTTGCCCGTACTGCAAGGCGCGTTATTCATGGCAATCGGCGTGTTGATTCTCTCCGAAGAAAGCCGTGTTATCAAGCAATTGCTACATCCGTTTGAACAGAAATACCCACAACATTTCCAGAAAGTCTATGCCTTCCGGCGTTCCGTCTTCCACACGCTGCGCCAATGGCTGCGCTTGCGCCCGACAAAAGGGCAATCCGCCGACATGAAGGCCGCGCCAGATCAATCGTTGTAAAGCATGTTAAGATAATATTCTTTCTCATCCAATTCTTCCTCAATATCCACGCCTTCGTATAAAATCTTCGTCACCGCGTCCGTGCAAAAGCTCATGGCCTTCGAGAAAAAGGCGTTTTCCGCGTTAATGCAGGAGGAATAGGCAAGTTGCTGCTTGAACGTCGCAAAAAACGCTTGATTATACATTGGCTCGGCGAAATACTGGCGATTGCTCGGCAAATGCCCGACCTGCGAGTAATAGGCGTTGCTGATGTCATAATCATTCGTCATGGCATCAATAAATTTGGCGGCTTGTGTTTTATGCTCGCTTTGGGCGCAAATCACCAGCGCGTGGTTATACATCCATGAGCGCGATTTGGCTTGCGGCGACAGCACGGGATTCAGTACGACCTCGAAATTTTCATCAAAGGGCTGGCCGGTATATTCCTCTAATTGATATTTAATCCAAGGGCCGTCGGCCATGAAGGCGACATCCCCTCTGGCAAAGCGCTTGCGAATATCGGAGATGTCGGCTTTAAACACGCGCGCGGAATGCACGAAATTTCTCAGCCACGTGAACGCCTCAATGTTTTCGGGCGAATTCAGCACGACCTCCCCTTGCTCATTCACGAGCGTCCCATTGAAAGCCAGCAGAAAAAAGTAGAGCGTCAAGAAATCGGATTCCTGATCGCTGCTGGAATTCAGGCCGTAGGAGTAGGCTTCCGCCCCTTCATGCATCCGGTCAATCTGCTGGCATATCGCCAAAAACGCATCAAGCGTCAACGGCGACGGAATCTGCTCGATTCCGGCATTTTTCAGGAGGCGTTTATGGGCGATAAGCGCCACCGAACACAGCCCCCACGCAATCGAATACAGCTTATTCCGGTACATCCCGCCGATCAAATCTTTTTCATAAAACCGGTTATTGAGATTCGATTTATCTAAAAGCGGTTCGAGATGCTCCAACGCGCCGACAGAGGCAAAATAACTTGTCCAGTGCGATTGAATATGCGCGACATCCGGCGCATTGCCGCTCGAAATCAATTTCATGAGATTTTTTCGGGCAAGATTATACGGAGTTGGCAGGCATTCAACCGTAATAGACGGGTATTTCTGCTCAAATAGGGCGAGAACGTCACGCAGAATCTCCGCGCCGCGCGGGGTTTCGGGAAGCCACGAAAAAAATGTCAGCTTCGTCCGCTGCTTCGAGACGATAGTGCCTTTGCCCTGCTTTTTGACGAGAATGCCGTCATCCACGAGGAGCGTCAACGCCTGCCGGATGGTGGTGACGCTCGTGCCGAATTCCTCAGCCAAGCCCGCCTCGGTCGGAATAATGTCGCCGTTTTTGTATTCGTCATTCTCGATCCGTTTCTCAATGACATCTTTTACTTGCAGGTAGAGCGGCTTATAACGGATTTTATCGGCAATCATGTCGTTACCTTTTTTCTCGTCAAAATGATAATTTTAATTTTTATTGGTCATTCGGATGTTTAGTATGAAAATAAATCATTGTAATTGTTGTCAAGTTTTAAATTATTTAAGAATCAAAATTTCTTCGCGCTATTTTTTGTATAAAAATCTTGCCTGAAAACTTCGTCATAATAATTGTGGTGAAGACGAGAGGGACGGGCATTCAAGCCTGTTCATTTTGAAAATTGTCCAGTTTTTTGCTCAAGAGGTTCCCGATGATGAAAATTCCAACTTCGCTTTTTCAAGAAATGACCGATTTTCTGACGCCGCTCACCTGCTTTGCCAATGAATCCGCCCGGCGCGCCCTGCTGCTGGATGCGGGCTTGGATGACGTGCCGGATCAGCTTGATTTGACGGGCGGCGCGCGGCAGTTCGTCGTGCTGCTGCTCCACTTTCTGGAGCATTTCGGGACACTGGAAGATGGACAACCGGCGGTGGTCGCCTTGCTGAACGGCGTGGCGCGTCTGCACGGCGGCGATAAGCGCGCGAAAATTCAAGAGTTCTGCGCTCGCTTGCAAACGCCGGAAAATCCGCCGGTTACGGCGACGCCGGGCAAGCATGAAGAACGGCTGAACGACCTCAAGCGGCAACTAAAAGATACCCTTCCCGGCTCAGAAGAAGAACTTCTGATCCGCCGCGAAATTGAGGCGTTAACCGCGTCGTCGGAAAAAAAAACCGCGTTGCGCTATGACATCTTTTTAAGCCGCGACAGCCGAGACGCGGCGCAAATCAGCGCATTCGCCGATGAATTGACCCGCGCCGGGGCGGCGCTCTGGTTTGATGCACGGAATCTCCGTCCGGGGCTGCTTTGGAAAGAGGGCGCTCAGGAAGGCGCGGCGAACAGCCGAACAATGGCCGCATGTGTCGGCGCGTCCGGCGTCGGCCAGTGGGACATCCCAGAATTGCGGGCCATCATGGATGATTTCCTGAAACGCCAGCGCCCGGTCATCGTGGTGTTCTTGCCGGGCTGCCCTGAAAATCTGTCGGTTCCGTCATTTTTGCGCCAAGCCGCGCAATGTGATGCTCGGCAGGGGCTGAACGCCCCCAACGCCCGGCAGCAATTGCTGCAAATTATTCAACATCGCGCCTAACTTGCAAAAGCCGTCAGACACCTGCGAGGCGTCTGACGGCTTCGTCAAATCAACATGAACGTCATGCCGCCTGTTCATACCGACCCGCTTTTTACCATCGCGGATCAGGCCGTCTTTGCGGAGTTCTGCCGCCGCGCGCAGATTCAGACGCCCCTTGAGCGCGAGGGCGCGCTGATGGCGAAACTGTGCGCCGCGCTGTCGCGCATTCCTTACGAAAACCTCACGAAAATCATCAAAACCGATGACGTGATCAATCCCGGCAGCGCAAAACGCCTGCCAGATGAGGTGATTCGGGATTATTTGCATTACGGCGCGGGCGGCACGTGCTTTTCTCTGACCGCCGCCTGCATTGCGATTTTCAACGCCTGCGGCATCGAAGCGCACCCGATTCTCGCCGACCGGCATTACGGCGTGGACACGCATTGTGCGCTGGTCTTTCCGCAGGAATCCGGCCTGTTGCTGCTCGATCCGGGCTATTTGATTCATGAGCCGATCCGCTTGCCGACCGCCGCGCCGGTCACGCTGACGCACGGCTTCAATACGCTCGAACTCGTGCCGCGCAACGCCGGGCAAATTGTCGAACTCTTCACCGTCGTCAACAACAGCCGCAAGTCGCGGCTGACGTACAAAGTCACGCTGTTGGACGGCGCGGAATTTGGCCGCGCATGGGAACGCTCGTTCGCGTGGGAAATGATGACGTACCCGGTCTTGACGCGCAAATGCCACGGCGTTCACCAGTATTTGCAGGGCAACAACCTGCGCATCCGCGACGACGCGCGCACGACCAAGCTCGCGCTGACGCCGGAGCAGGAATACGACTTCATCAGCCAAACGCTCGGCATTCATCCGACGATTATCAAAAAGGCGTTTGCCATCGTTTCCGTAAAAAATTGAATTTCGGGAGGAAAGTTATGGCGCAATGTCACCCGCCGTTTCCGATGAAATATTACGTGGCGATTCTGTTCCACCGCCCGGACGCGCTTGACGCCGCAAAGCGGGAAATTACCGCCGTCTGGGGCGATCTCGATTATGAAGGCGCAGACCACTTGTTCGACGTGACGGAGTATTACGCGCCGGAAATGGGCAGCCCGCTTTTTCGGCGGATGGTTTCGTTTGCCGCGCTCATGCCGCCGACCGCGCTGGTTGAGATGAAATTGCGCTGCAACGCGATTGAAGACGCCCTCGCTGTCGGCGGAAAGCGGATTGTCAACCTCGACGCGGGCTATTTGGATCATAATAAAATCGTCCTCGCTTCGGCCAAAGAAGCGGGGCAGAAAATTTATCTTGATCGCGGCATCTACGCCGATTTTGTCGGGCGCTACCAGCGCGGCAATTATCAGCCGTTCGACTGGACATTCCCGGATTTCCGCGACGGCCGGTATGATCAAGAATTATTAGCGATGCGCAAAATCTATCTTGGGCAGATGCGCGAATGGCGTAACACGCCGCCAAAGGACGCGACGCCATGACAGGATGGCTGGTCAACAACGCGGATGATGCCCGCGTTCCGCAATGAAATAGCAAATGGCATCGTCACATTTTTCACCGTTACAATTTATTACGCTGCAACAATTTGCGACAGGGGTTTTGCGCGGCTTGTGTCCGCTAAGTCAACAATTGCGTTTGCCTTCCCCGTTTTTTTTGACAATGGCATAAT
>CAZCGG010000116.1:11658-13727 GCA_964498135.1 uncultured Candidatus Moduliflexus sp. | reverse complement strand
TGATTATCAATAAATTTTTTTGATTTCGCGCCAAGGCGCAAAGACGCCAAGCATGTTTGAACAACAGCCTTTGCGTCTTGGCGTCTTTGCGCGAGAAAATCAGAAACGTATTTATCATCACTTTAAACAGAAATATTCCGAAATTTGTGTCAATCTGTGGTTGAAAGACGAATCAATATAGCATACATCTACGCCTCAAATAGGCCGCTTTGTTCTGCGCGTATTTGCGATTTCGCTTTTTTCAGCACCTCATGCGTCAACGGCAGCGCCAAGCGTTTCCCCTCAAGCATGTCTTGAATCGTGACGATTTGCAGCTTGTCAAACGTTTGCCCGGCCATGAAGGGATTTTTATAGACGCCCGCGCTCTTGGCTTCCTGAATCATCCCGAGACTCGACGGCTCTAAGGTCAGCAAAATGCCCATCGCGGCCTGTTCGCGCTCAATCGTCCCGCGCAAATCTCTGATCATGCTGAGTTGCAATTTCCCAGATTTCACGGACAAAATGACTTGCTTATATTCATCAGCCGTTTCCTGCACGAAGGCCACGCCGTCAATCCCTTTATCGCCGCCCTTCTTTTCATGAATGACGGCGCGGTTATTGGTATAGGTCAGCACCGCCCATTTTTCGAACTCTTTGCGCACCCGGTCATCTTGTTTCATCGCTAAGGCTTTCGCGGAGTCAATGTCTTGCGGAATGCCGCTTAATTGAATCGCTTGCAGCACGTCTTGCCCGAAACTTTCTTCCAAACGTTTTAAGATGACGCTGATGCTTTGATAGGTAATGTCAATCCCTCGCCATCGGCGTTTCAAGCGTTCGGCAACGGCGACGGTCGTGCCGCAGCCGCAATAGGCGTCTAACACGACATCCCCTTCATGACTGCTGGCTTTCAGAATGCGTTCTAATAAGGCTTCCGGTTTTTGGGTAGGATACCCTAAACGTTCTTTCGCCTGCGCTTGAATAGAAGGAATATCATCCCAGTCATCACAAACAGCCACCCCTTGCATTTCGTCAAGATAGCGTTTATATCGTGGAACACTTCCCGGCTTTGGCTGCACAATTCTTCCTTCTTGAAGCAACTCATTCATTTTGTCCTGACTATATCGCCAATACCGCGTCACTCCCATAAATTCGTATTGCGGATGACCTCGGCTTCCTGCGCCGGGAGCCGTAAGATCACCAAATTGATACCAACGTCCTTGCTCATCTTGGTATTTATAAAATTTCGAGACATATTTATCTGAATATTCTATAAATTGTTGGTTGAATGTTCCTTTCAATTTGGCGTTTTTACGATAAAATAAAATAATATCACGCACTCTTCCCCAATTCTGCGCCCCTTGTTTAAAGTCGCTTTTCGCATTGATGCGCCGCCAACTGATTTCATTGATAAAATCTCCGCCATGCCCGCAAAATATTGCGTCAAGGACTAACTTCAAATAATGGCTGGCCGTCGGATCGCAATGCAGATAAAAGCTGCCGGTCGGCTTGAGCGCTCGCCATATTTCCGCAATGCGGAGCGTCATGCTGACGACATACGCCAGCAAACACCCTTTTCCCAAGACTTTCGACAAGCCTTGCATCAGTTCAATCGCCTGCGTCGTCATCAGCCCCCGGCTATTTGAGAAAATCTCGTCCAGCCCTTCGATGGCTCGCGTGTCCCATGTCCACGTATCCGTAAACGCCTGCGCTTGCGCCTGATCTTCCTTGCCGATATTGTTGTAAATCTGGTTATAATTGCGCTTGCTGTTGAAGGGCGGATCAATGTAACATAAATCAATCGTTTCGTCTCGAAAATATTTGCGCAGCACGTCTAAATTATCGCCATAGTAAAGTTCTCGTTCGTTCATATCATTTCGCGCAAGCTGTCAGGCGCGTTGAACGCGCCTGACAGCGTTCTTGCTATTTCGGCAGCCCTTTCAGAAAGATGTCGCAGACGCGCAGGAAATCTTCGCGCAGGCTCCACATCAGAGGATGATCGCCGCTATTCGCCAAAAAGACGCGGCTGTCCGGGATTTGCTCCGCCATGCGGCAGATTTTCGAGCCGACATCCGGCAAGCTGCGATCCGACA
>CAZCGG010000116.1:7856-11558 GCA_964498135.1 uncultured Candidatus Moduliflexus sp. | reverse complement strand
ACGGCGCGCGCGTGATTCGGCTGAAGCATGGCGGCCATCAGCGCAATCACCGCGCCGCCGCTCGATCCGAGCAGAATCGCCTGCTTTTCGCCGAGATGCTGAATCAGGCCGCAGACATCGTAGGCCGACTGTTCCCACCAATCGTCGCCCAGCGTTTCCAGCCGGTCAGATTCGCCCGTTCCGGCAAAATCGAGCGACACCGTCCGGCAGCGGCGGCTGAAATAATTCAATTCCCCTTCGTAACAGGCGGAAGAGGCCGTGTTGCCCGGCAGAATCATCAACAGCGTTCCTTCCCCCTGTTCCCGGTAAAACAGGCGGTGTCCATGATGCGCGAAATGCGGCATAGTGTGATCTCCTCCTAAAAAACCCAGTTTCTTTGAATCGTCATCTCAATAACCACGAAAAAGCCTTTGCGGTCTTCGCGCCTTGTCGTGAAAAATTTACGCCTGCATGATCAGCAACGTAATATCGTCTTTCTGCTCCTGCCCTTCGCTGAACTGCGTGACTTCTTCGATAATCGCTTTAATCAAGTCTATCGGGGAACGCGCGGAACTTTCCGACACGATGCGCGCTAAATTCTCCATGCCGAACTGCTTCCCGTCCATGTTTTCGGCCTCGTTAATCCCGTCGGTATACAGCAGCAGCATGTCCCCTTTTTGCAATTCCATCTCGACATGCGAAAAGTCAATGTGTTCAAACATGCCCATCGGCAGGTTGGCGTTGAACAGCGACGAACAGCAGCCGGTGGACGGGCGCAGCAGCAGCGGCCGCGTGTGGCCGGCATTGGTGTAGCTCAGAACACGGGTGCGCGTGTTATACAGGCCGTACAAGACCGTCACGAACATTCCGGCCTGCGCGTCCTGCGCGATTAAGCGGTTCGCCAACGGCATCACGCTCGCGGGGCGCGGATTTGAGACGGCTTGCGCTTTAATCATGCTGCGGGAGCTTGCCATGAAAATCGCCGCCGGAACGCCTTTGCCGCAGACATCGCCAATCACGAACGCAAATTCGTCGTCGCTGACCTGAAAATAATCGTAGAAATCGCCGCTGACGACTTTCGCCGGAAGATTCAACGCCTCGAAATGCACGCCGGGCTGCGGCGGAAACGGGCGCGGCAGAATCCCTTGCTGAATCTGATGCGCAATCAGCAACTCGCTGCGAATGCGCTCTTCTTGCAACAGGCGTTGCGCGTATTTGACGTTTTGAATCGCAATCGCCGCGCCGTTGCTCAGGGCTTTTAGCAGGTGAATGTCGTCTTGCTGAAATTCCCGGCCATGCTCCTTATTCACGACCTGCACCACGCCGAGCAATTCTTCATTGAAAATCAACGGGACGGAGACCATCGAGCGCGTCACGAAGCCGGTTTTTTGGTCAAACTGGCCGAAATGCCGCTTGTCGGTCTGCACGTTCATCGTCACGTCAATCGCGCGCGTTTGCGCGACATTTCCGACAATTCCCTTGCCGACCGGCACTCTGAGGCCGAGAATGCTGCTGTCTTTCGGCCCTTGGCAAATGCGGCAAACCAACTCCGGCTTCCGGTCATCCATCAGGAAAATTGACCCGGCTTCGGCGCGGATGATGTTCAGAATATTGTAAAACACGATGGAAAGGGTTTCGTCGAGATTCAGCGACGAGGCGAACTGCAAATTCATCTCGTTCAGGATGAACGTCATGTCATACTGAAATTTCAACTTATCGAGAATCATGAGCAGGGCGTTCCTCTCCCACGGCTTTTCGATGTAGTAATTCAATCCGGCGTGATTGATGGCGCGGATGGCGGAATCTATTCCGGCTTGCCCGGTCAGCAGGACTTTTATGATTCGGTTATCGCTCTCATGAATTTTCGCAAGCAACTCGTCGCCGGGCATGCCGGGCATGATTTGATCGCAAATCACGAGCCAGACGCGGTGCCCGTTCTGGACGAGTTCTTGATAAATACTCAACGCCTCATCTGCGCTCTCCGCGTATTCAAATTCGCAGAACTCTTTGAAATGATCCTCTACCTGCATGGCAAGCTGATTCAAAATGGCTTGATCATCATCCACGCACAATGCGAAATATTTTTGCAGCATTCGCCACCCCCGAACAATAGTCATCACGACCTCATGCGAAAAGCGTTACCATTGCGTTCTGCCTCTCTCTGTTGCAAATTCACAACGCATTGTCAAATGAAAAATGGGGGAACGTGAGATTTTTTTTGACAACTTTTCCCTGATGAATTTATGCTTCCTGTTGGCAGTATATCTTTTTTACCACAGCGACGCGGAGAAGGCGGAAAACAGCCAGATTCTCCGCCTCGCGGCGGGTGAATAATGACCTGTTCATCACCACGAAAGGGGAAAATCGTATGAACGCAACCGCAGAGATGACCAATGACATCACCCTGACCGGCGCCGAGGCTTTTGCCGGAGTCGTAATCGCCAGCGCCGCGTCTGACCAGCGCATTTCGGAAAAAGAAGTCAAGTTCGTCTATTTCATGTTTTCGCGCATGCAACTGTTTCGGGAATGGACGCGCGATCAGTATGATGCCATGTTCAGTAAGCTGATGGGCGTCTTGAAGGAAAAAAAGCTTGACGCATTTTTAGACCTCTGCGTTCAGTTTCTTCCGAAAGATTTGTATCGCACCGTGTTTGCGGCGTCGCTGGATTTGGTCGTCGTGGACGGCTTTTTGAGCGACGAAGAAAAAGATTTTCTCTATGAGCTTCAACGCAAACTCGGCCTTGACACCGATACCGCGAATAAAATCATCGAGGTCATTTTGATTAAAAATCGCGGCTGATTCAAGAGACGGAGGAACGGAATGCCGATTTACGAATTTTATTGCAGCGCGTGTCATACAGAATATCATTTTTTGTCGCGCCGGGTGAATACGGAAAAAATCCCGGATTGCCCGACGTGCGGGAATGTCAAACTGCAACGCAAAGTGTCGCTGTTTTCCGCGATTTCATCCAGAAAAGAGGGGAACGGCGGCGACGAAGGCGACAACGCCGATCTGCCGCCCGGCTTTGATGAATCGAAGATGGAGCGGGCGATGGGCATGCTCGCGCAGGAAGCGGAGCGCATGGATGAGAATGATCCGCGCCAAGCCGCGCAATTGATGCGGAAACTGACGGACGCGACCGGCATGGCGATGGGCCCGGCGATGGAAGAAGCCTTGCACCGCATGGAACGCGGCGAGGATCCCGACGCCATCGAAGCGGAGATGGGGGATCGGCTGGAACATGAAGAGCCGTTCCTGCTTGAGAATAAAGGACGCGGCAAATCGCCGCGCCCCGCTAAGCCGAAAGTGGATGACCGGTTGTATGAGTTGTAGCGATTTCATGAAAGAAACGGTAGCGGTATAATTGTAAATGATACGCGATGGGACAGACATTCGTGTCTGTTCGTTATTCGGTCGGCTCAGGCAGCAATGTCTGAGCCGCCATAATTTACATTATACTTCTATCGAAAGGAGTTTTGTGATATGCAAGCTGCATTACGAATGACCACAACCGTTCATGCAGGCGGAAAAGTGGAATTTATCGTGCCGCAAGCCGCCCCAGAAGAAACACTTGAGATCATCGTGTTGTTTCCTGAATATCGGCTTGCCGCAGCGCGTCCGAAACGGTCGGTCATGGATATTCTCAATGATGCGCCCGGAAACCGCCTTTTTAGAACGGCGGCCGATGTTGACGCCTATCTTGAGGAGGAGCGCAACGCATG
>CAZCGG010000116.1:0-7756 GCA_964498135.1 uncultured Candidatus Moduliflexus sp. | reverse complement strand
AAAAATTCTTTAACCATCTTACGATGTTTTTCTATGCTCTCAGAAATTTATATCGAAAATTTTGCGATTATTGATAAACTGCACATTCAATTTTCCGGCGGACTGAACATCATCACCGGCGAAACCGGCGCGGGGAAATCTATCATGGTGGACGCGCTGATGATTGCGCTTGGCGGGCGGGCGTCGGCGGAATTCATCCGCACCGGCGCGGAGCGCGCCGTCATTGAAGCGATTTTCACCATCGCCGCGTTGAATGACGCGCAGGCAAAAGCCTCCGAATATGGCTTTTTCGACGCCGAAAGCGGCGACACGGATGTGCTGATTCGGCGCGAAATCAGCCGCAACGGGCGCAATCGCCTGCTGGTCAACGGCCATCCCGCCACGAGCGTTATGGTCGCGGAATTGGGCGATCTGCTGCTGGATATTCACGGCCAGCACGAACACCAATCGGTCATGAACCCGGATTATCACGTCGAGCTGCTTGATTTATACGGCAAACTGCTGCCGCCGCGCGAAGAAGTCGCCGCCGCGTACCGCCGCTTTAAAAAGGTGGAACGCGAATTGAAAGACCTGCGCGACCATTCCCGCGAGCGAATGCAGCATTTGGATTTGATGCGGTTTCAGCATGAGGAAATCCAGAAGGCCGACCTGCGGCCCGGCGAAGACGACGAGCTTTTGCATGAGCGCAAAATCCTCGCGGGCGCGGAGCAATTGGCGTCCGGCGCGAACATGATTCAAGACATGCTGGACGGCGATCACGGCGCGGCACTGGATATGCTCAGAAAAATCGTCAGCCGCCTCGAAGATTTGGCGGGCATAGACGAATCGCTTGACGCGCACCTCAAAACCTGCGAATCCGCGCAATATCAGTTGGAAGACGTGGCCGCCGCCATGCGGAATTACGCGCAATCGGTGGAATTCGACGAAGCCCGCTTGAACGACGTGGAAAAGCGGATTGATGAAATCAACACGCTCAAGCGTAAATACGGCAACACGATTGAGGATATTTTGAAACTGCATGAAGAAATTGCGCAAGAATTGACCACGTTTGACCAGCGCGAAACCCGCGAAAAGGAGTTGGAGGCGGAATATCACCGCCTGCGCGACATCATGCAGCAGCGTTCGCGGCAGCTTTCCGACGACCGCAAGCGGGCAGCGGCGCGTTTCGAGCAGGAAATCATGCGCGAACTCGCGCTGTTGAGCATGGAGAAAACGCGGTTCAGCGTGGAGTTCAAGACCGCCGGAACAGAGGCGAATCCGTTCACCGCGAAAGGGATTGACAAGATTGAATTTCTGATTGCGCCGAACCCCGGCGAGCCGTTGAAGCCGCTCAGCAAAATTGCGTCCGGCGGCGAGATTTCGCGCATCATGTTAGCGATGAAAACGCTGCTCGGCGAGGCTGATCGCGTGCCGGTGATGGTGTTTGATGAAATTGACACTGGCATTGGCGGAAAAGTCGCGGAAATTGTCGGGAAGAAATTGCGACAGGTCAGCGCGTCGCATCAGGTCATCTGCATTACGCATCTGCCGCAAATTGCCAGTAAAGGCGAGACGCATTTTCACGTTGAAAAACGCGCCGAGGATGACCGGACAACCACCTTCATTCGGGAGCTTTCCGGCCAGACGCGCATCGAAGAAATCGCCCGAATGCTCGGCGGCGAAACGCTGACGAAAACCACGCTTGATCATGCGCGGGAAATGCTCGGCGCGCTTGCAGAGCCTTGAGACGCCATTTATGCGAACTCGTCCTCCTAGTTTATCCCATTCGCTCTTGTCGTACATGCTCACGTTTGTCGTGGTGACGATTATCGCGTTCGGCGCAATTTGGATTGCCCGCGAATGGCGGGAATTTATCGAGACATCCACGCGCCTGCGCGCGGGTTACACAGAATCCCAAAAAGTTTTAATCAAATGGGAAGTCGATCAAGCCGTCTCGGAAATCCGCTATCAAAACGCCCGCGCGGAGTCGCGGCTGCGGCACACCATCAAACAGCGCGTGGATGAGGCGCATGCCATCGCCCTGCACCTGTGCGAGATGTATCGCGGCGTCACGCCGGATGCCGAAATTCAGCGCCTCATTAAAGAGGCGCTGCGTCCGATTCGGTTCAATTCCGGGCGCGGCTATTACTTTATCGTCGGCTTTGACGGCATCGAACAACTTTTTGCCGACAAGCCGGAAATGGAAGGGAAAAATTTGCTCGATCTTCAGGATACGCATGGGCGCTACGTGATTCGAGACATGATTGACATTGCGAAAAATTCGGGCGAAGGATTTTATCGCTATACATGGTCAAAGCCGAACACGCCGGGCAAAGATTTTCCAAAGATCGCCTTTGTCAAGCGGTTCGCGCCGTATGATTGGCTGATCGGCACGGGCGAATATTTAGATGACGTGCAAGCCGATATTCAGCAGGAAATGCTGGAGCGGCTCAGTTCAATCCGCTTCGGCCAAGAAGGGTATCTTTTCGGCAGCACGTACACCGGCGATCCGCTTTTCACCAACGGCAATATCACGGTTGGCACGAAGAATATTTGGGACGTGACCGATCCCAACGGCGTCAAAATCATTCAGGAACAGCGCAAGGCCGCCGAACAGCCCGAAGGCGGCTTCATCTATTATGCGTGGAAAAGATTGACGAAGCCTGAACCGTCGGCCAAAGTCTCGTTCGTGAAAGGCATCCCGGAATGGCACTGGATGATCGGCGCGGGCGTCTATCTCGATGACATCGAGGCCGTCATTCTCGCCAGAAGGGAAGTTGTGTATCGCAACATCATTTTTGCCTTCATCAGCATTTTCGGAGTGTTAATCGTCTTATCAGCCTGCATGTCCTTCATTGCCAGCCATCTTGCGCGAAAGATTCAAATAAATTTTCAGACCTTCATCACGTTTTTCGAAACCTCCGCGACTTCGTATGTGAAAATTGATGAACGCCTCCTGCATTTTCACGAATTCAAAGAGTTGGCGCGCGCCGCGAACCGGATGATTCAGGAGCGCAACCGCATGCGGGAAGCCCGGCAGAACGCGGAAGCGCAAGTGCGGCAATTAAATGAAGAATTGGAATTGCGCGTCAAACAGCGCACCGCCGAATTAGAGGCGGCCAACAAGGAATTGAATGATTTCGCGTATGTCGTGTCGCACGATTTGAAAGCCCCGCTGCGCGGCATCGGCCATATCGCGCACTGGCTTGTGGAAGATTACGGCGACCAGTTCGATGAACACGGCAAAGAGATGATCGCGCTGCTGCTCAACCGTATGAAGCGGATGGACAGCCTGATTGATGGCATTCTTGAGTATTCCAGAGTCGGGCGGATGGTCGGCAAAGAGACGCGCATCCAGTTGGACGCGTTGGTTCAGGAAGTCATCATCAGCCTTGCGCCGCCGCCGAGCGTACAAATGCGCGTTGTCACGCCGCTGCCGGTGATTTTTGGAGATCGCACCCGTGTGATTCAGGTGTTCCAAAATTTATTGAGCAACGCGATGAAATTTCTCGAAACACCGGAAGGGAATATTGAAATCGGCTGCGACGACGCCGGAGATGCGTGGCGATTCCGCGTGACGGACGACGGGCCGGGAATTGACGAAAAATATTTCGGGAAGATTTTTCAGATTTTTCAGACGCTTCAGGCGCGAGACGAACATGAAAGCACGGGCATCGGTCTCGCGTTAGTCAAAAAGATTGTCGAATTTTCCGGCGGGCGCGTGTGGGTCGAATCAACCGTCGGACAGGGCAGCGCGTTCTTTTTCACGCTGCCGAAACATCCCAACGGACACGCCTGACAGGTCTTCGAAAACCTGTCAGGTTTTCAATTCAGAGGAGACATCCGAATGAACAGACAGGAAAAGCGTCGAATCATTGCATTGACGATTCTGCTTGGAATAGGCTTGGCGCACGTAAGCGCGGGCGAGCCGCAGCGCGTGAAATATCAGGCCGGAACGCGCTATCTTCTTGTTGAGGCGTTAGATGATGATTTGCTTCATGTGGAACTGGCCGCCGTTGACGCGGGGGCGGACGCAAGCAGCCAGATTTTTACGACGCCGATGATCGCCAAAACCGATTATGCTGGGGCGTCAACGTTCAGCAATGACGGCGCGGGGCGACTGACGACAAAAGACATGCGCGCACAGGTCAACCCGGAGACGCTCTGCATGACGGTGACGGATATTTCAAAAATTCCTGAACTGACGCTGACCACGCTCTGCCCATTTAAGCTGGATGAGCCGTTCAAAGGCGTGACGCTGACGCCGGAGAGTTTCACGCACGTTTACGGCTTAGGGCAGCAATTTGTCGAGGCCGGAAACCCTGACGGCGATTGGACCGGACGGTCGCGGACGCCGGGCAAATACGGCAATGTCATGCAGCGCTGGCACGGCGGCGCGGTCGGCAATACGCAGATGCCGGTGGCCTATATTCTGGGGCAAGCCGCCGATAATTACGCGCTGTTTCTCGATAATCAATACAAACAGTATTGGAATTTCGAGGCGAAGCCTTGGAAAGTCATGATGGAGGGAGAGCAAATTCGATTTTACCTGATGACCGGCGCGAACCTGCAAGACGTGCGGAAAGATTATTTGGAATTGACCGGTTATCCGCCCGTGCCGCCGAAAAAAATGTTCGGCCTCTGGGTGTCCGAGTATGGTTTCGACGATTGGAACGAACTGCGCGACAAGCTCGCCACGCTGCGCGAGCGCCGTTTTCCGGTGGACGGCTTCGTGCTGGATCTGCAATGGTATGGCGGCATTTCGCAGGGATCAGATGACACGTCCATGTGCGACATGACATGGGATGAGAGCAGGTTTCCGCAGCCGGAGCAGCAAATCGCCGCGCTGCGCGACAAGGACGGGATCGGCCTGATGGTCATTGAAGAGCCGTATATCGGGGAAAATCTGCCGGAGCATAAGACGCTTGCCGAGAAGGGCTATTTGGTCAAAACGTGCGACACTTGCAAGCCGGTGTATCTCACCTCAGCGCCCTGGTGGGGATATGGCGGCATGATTGATTACACCAACCCGGAAGCGGCGGCGTTCTGGCATGATTGGAAGCGCGAGCCGTTGATTCAAAGCGGGATTCTCGGCTTTTGGACGGATCTCGGCGAGCCAGAGGTGTATGATGAAAATGGGTGGTATGCCGGAATTCAGGGGGACTACGCGCCGCTTCACCGCCACCGCGACGCGCATAATCTCTACAATCTGCTGTGGAGCCGGAGCATTTTCGAGGGCTACGTGCGGCATGGTCACGCGCAGCGTCCGTTCATCCTTTCGCGTTCCGGCACATCTGGAAGCCAACGCTATGGCGTGGCGATGTGGTCGGGCGACATCGGCTCAAATTGGCGGAGCCTCGCCGCGCATCTGAACGCGCAGATGCATGTGTCGTTGTCCGGCATTGATTATTACGGCGCCGACATCGGCAGTTTCTGGCGCGACGCTGAAATGTCTGATGAACTGTACACGCAATGGTTTGCGAACGGCATGGCCTTCGACACGCCGGGGCGTCCGCATACGTTCAACGTGGACAATAAATTCGAGACCGCGCCGGATCGCATCGGCGACATGGCGAGCAATCTGCATAACGTCCGGCTGCGCTATGAATTCAGCCCGTATCGCTATTCATTGGCGCATCGGGCGCATCTCTACGGCGAGCCGGTCGTGCCGCCGTTGGTCTATTATTATCAAAACGATCCGGCAGTCCGAGAACTCGGCAATGAAAAGCTTATTGGGCGCGACGTGCTGGTCGCAGCCATCGTAAACGAGGGCGTGACCGAACGTAGCGTTTATCTCCCCGCCGGACGCTGGATCGAGTATGACACGAACAGATGGATCGAGAGCCCGGGCAAGGAATTCGACGAATTTCCGGCGCAGCGAGACGGGAAATTCATCCTGCCGATGTTCGCGCGCGCCGGGGCAATTATTCCGCAGATGCACGTTGACGACAAGACCATGAACATCATGGGAAAACGCGCGGACGGCAGCGCGCGGGATGAATTGATTGTGCGGGCGTATGCGGACGCGACGCCGAGCGCGTTCACGCTGTACGAAGACGACGGCGAGACGATTGCCTATCAGCGCGGCGAGACGCGCGCGACGGAACTGTCGCAAGCATTCGCCGGGAATGTCGCCACCGTGACAATTTCCGCGTCAAATGGGACGTTTCAGGGCGCGGCGGCGGCGCGGGATAACGTGGTCAAGTTGAGCATCAACACGCAGGGCGCGCCGACACAAGTGACGCTGAACGGGGCTATCCTGCCTCGCCTTGACACGCGGGGAGCCTTTGATCAGGCTGAAAAAGGGTGGCATCAGGAAAGCGAACATCTCTTTCTCGCCAAATCCGGCAAGATGGGTGTCGGAGAATCGAAAGTCTTTGCTTTCGAGTTTGCCCAATAAGTCGAAGGAAGAGCCTTGGCGAAGGTTGCAAACCTTCGCCAAGGCGTCCGCCGCGATTTACGCCATCGAACTCTTCACTTCCACGAAATCCGCTTCTTTCTCGAAATATTCGCGCAGTTCGCTGCGAAAATAATAGAGCAGATGCTTCGTCGTTTCAATCACGCGCCAGTCGGCCTGCTGACAGAGATGCTTGGCGAGTTCGACGCAGCGTTCCTCAAAGTCTTTCTTCGGCAGAATCGCCGTAATCAAGCCCAATTCCAATGCGTCTTGCGCGGAAATTTCTCCGCCGCGCAGCAGCAGTTCCGTTGTTTTGCCCTGCCCTAAAAAACGCGGCAGAAAAAACGGCAGCGCGCCCGTCGGTTGCAGCCGGTATTTGACATGCGACAGAGAAAACGCCATGTCTTCGGTGGCGAAGCGAAAATCGGCGGCGAGACTGAGACCGAAAAATGGCGTGACGATAGTGCCTTGCAAGCCGATGATGGTGAGCTTGCGGAAATCGAGCAGCCGCGTAATCAGGCGTTGCAAAATGCGAATTTCACGCGCGCGAAAAATCCACTTATCGAAGTCAAGAATATATTCAACGCGCTCAACCGGCACGTCTTTCCCTGAAATTTCCACTAAAAATTCTTTATAGGCGTTTTCGCCGAAAATGCCATGCTCGTTGATGAGCAGCAGGGCTTTAATGTCCGTGTCGTTTTCTAAAACAGCGCATTGGGAGAAATGGGCGTCAATGGTTTCTAAATTCGTCATGCCTCCGAAGACGTTGCCCCGGAGGTTCATGATGGCGATTTCCTCATTGATATGCCGTCGGATTTCGCCGTCTTCGTAAGCAAAAGTTGATTGGTTTTTCATGGTATTTTGAAAACTGCCGCAGCAAGAATCGTGGCGCTGTGCTGGAGGGCGCATGAGACGGGTGGCGGGCAGGTGTTATAAACACAAAAAGCTGACATTTATCGTGTCAGCTTTTTATTGAAGTTGGTTGCGGGGGTTGGATTTGAACCAACGGCCTTTGGGTTATGAGCCCAACGAGCTACCAAGCTGCTCCACCCCGCGACAACGCTTTTTCAAAATATGATAAATATACTTATTGAAAGGCCGCCATATTTTGTCAAGAGTTTTTTGCATTTTTTTAAATATTAAATATTTTCCCCTCTTGGGAGGGGCTGGGGTGGGTTGCGCGCACGGCATCAATGACCCCTACCCCTTGCCCCTCCCAAGAGGGGAATGATGCGTAAATCCTGTTCAATGATGACACTCAATGACACACGCACAATATGAAAATCAGGACTTACGCACCCCACCCCGGCCCTCCCCTCAAATCAGGGGAGGGAGACCACAGAAAAATTGTTCCCCTCCCCTGATTGAGGGGAGGGTTGG
>CAZCGG010000115.1:1718-13826 GCA_964498135.1 uncultured Candidatus Moduliflexus sp. | reverse complement strand
AACCGGATGAAATTCGCTGAAATTGATCTCAAACATAGCCTCACCTTTTCCTTCTTAATCTGTGATCATCTGTGTCAATCTGTGGTTACATCACCCGCGCCGGAACTCGCGTTATTTTGGGATAAGCTCTTAAAACACGACGCAAACGCCCGCTTCACATACGTCCGGCTGATTTCTTTCCGAAAGGCCGCGCTGGCGCGAAAATTATCCATCGGCTGAATCGCGCGCATTACCGCGTCGGCGGCCTGCTCGATGAGTTCCGGCGTCGGAATGCGGCCGGTCAGCGCGGCTTCGGCCTCAGAAACCCGGATCGGCGTCGACGCGACAGCGCCCAGCGCGAGCCGCGCCTGTTCGCAGCGACCTTCCTGCATGATGACCGTTGCGGCCACGCTGACGACGGCAATGTCTTCGCGGGTTTTGCCGTGCTTGAGAAACGCGCCGGAAGCGCGCTCAAACGCCTTCGAAATGCGAAATTCCTTAATCAGTTCTTTTTGCAAAATCGCGCCGCCGCCGCGCCGCAAAAATTCCGCGACCGGCGCGACGCGTTCGGCCTCGCCAACCAGCGCGATCTGCGCGTCCGTGACGAGCAGCGCGGGGATCATGTCCGCCGCCGAACGCCCCTCCGCGACGTTCCCGCCAATCGTCGCCATATTGCGAATCTGCTTGCTGCCGAAGCATGCCGCGACTTGCGCGAAAAGCCCGCCCGCAAGGCGTTGTAGCGTCTCCGACCGATAGATTTTTTCAATCGTGGCGGCCGCGCCGATGCGGATGACATCGCCGTCTTCAACGATATAATCAAGCCCAAGCTTGCGGACATCCACTAAAAAGTCAAGCTGCGGGTCTTTTTCGACGACGAGATTCGTCCCGCCCGCGATGAATTTCCCCCGGCCGGGCTGCCTGCGGAGCAGCCGCACCGCCTCGTCAATTGAGGACGGCGTGAAATATGCGCTGATATTTTTCATACATCATTCATCTTTCCGCCCTGAAAGGGCGATGGATTGTTTCCTTACAGGACTTACGCAAAAAAGTTCGCCCTTCGACAGGCTCAGGGCGAACGGTGGATGAAAGGTCAACATCATCATCCGTTCGTGGTGAGCCTGTCGAACCGCGTTGCGTAAGTCCTGCCTTATTCAGCCTATTGATGGCTGTCAAACGAATTTCTGTTGACAAACATGTTCTCTCATGCTACACCCCGCGCATGATTTCGCGAGCCGCCTTGAAAGCAGAAATAGACAGCCTGCAAGAACAGGATTTGGAGATTGTTCACAGCCTGCTGCAAAGCATTATCCGGCAATACGACGCCACGCGCAGAGAGACGTTCATGGCGAAACTGAAACGCATTCAGATTGACGCGCCGCCGGATTTTTCGCAAAACATCGAGCGTTATCTCAAGCAGCAAGGGAATCGCGCCGAGATGCTGACGGAACTTTCGGCATCGTCGAACGCGCGCAACATCGCATGACTCGGCCAGTTGAGACGCTGTTCGTAGATACGTCATTCGTGATCGCCTTAGTGAATCGGCAAGACGCGGATCATGCCCGCGCGCTGGCGCTGGCTGACCATTACGCGCAATTTCGTCTCGTGACGACGGACGCGATTCTGCTGGAGCTTGAAAACGCCCTCTCCCGCGCCTACAAACGGGAATCACTCGAAATCATCACCCATTTTTACACCTCAGAAAACGTGACGATTATTCATCTCAATTCGCTGCTGCTGCAACGCGGCATTGAAATGTACGACATTTATAAGCGGCAGCAGTGGGATTTGGTGGATTGCCTATCGTTTGTCGTCATGCATGAATTGGGCATTACCGACGCCCTCACCTCCGACATCCACTTTGAGCAGGCGCATTTCAACGCGCTGCTTCGACAATAATCCTCCGCGCCTCGTTCCATGCTCCTTACACGCTTTCGATGATTTGGCTGGCTGAAACGCGCCGGATGGCAATAAGCGTGGCGTCATCGAATTGCGCGGCGTTTGCCGTATGCTGCTGCACGGTCAAGTTGACGGCGTGAATCAATGCCTGCGCCGTCTTCCCGGAGCGGCGGCGCAGCACGTCAAACAGACGCTCTTTCGTCAGCAGATTGCCGAGGCGATCTTTGGCGTCAGGAATGCCGTCCGTATAGGCGAACACGGTGTCGCCCTGCGCGAGGGCGATCTGCCGCACGTCAAATTCGCTGTCCGCGAACGCTCCAATCACCGGTCCTGTCGGCTCAAGCATCTCCTCGCCCGCCGCTTTCAGCACCACCGGCGCGGGATGGCCGCAATTGGCATACGCCAACCGGCCGGTGGCGACGTTCAGCATCCCGATGAAGAGCGTGGCGAACATTTTGGAATCGGCGTGATTTTCGACAAGATAGCGGTTGGCAGTGTCCAGCACGTTGCGCACGGAAGAAACGCTGTCCGTCGTGTAGCGCATGAACGCCCGAATGAGCGTCCGAATCAGCACCATGAACAACGCCGCGCCCACGCCCTTATCGCAGACATCGGCAATCACGAAGCAGAGCCGCTGGCCGTCGTGCATGGGGAAAATATCGTAAAAATCCCCCGAAATCTCGTTGGCAGGCCGCAAACTGGCCGCAATATCCCAGCCCGGCAACGCGGGCGGCGCGCTTGGCAGAAACGACGTTTGAATCTCCCGCCCGATCCGCAATTCGTTCTCCAGCCGAAACAATTCCTTCTGCCGGTCTAACAACAGGCGAGTGCTTAACACCAGCGCGGCTAATGACGCGAGGGCTTCGGTGGCCTGCTGCATGTACGGCGTGAACGAGATAATTTGCCCCGCGTCGTCGCGGGCGTTGATGAGTTGCAGCACCCCGAACACGTCGCCGTGATAATCTTTGAGCGGCACGGTCAGCGTGGAAATCGAGCGATAATTGCGGACGAGATCGAACCGCTTCGCGCCGGAGAAATCGAATTCTTTCACGCGGTAAATGTCGGGAATATTGATCGAAACGCCCAATAAGGCCGTCGCCGTAGCGACATGCTGATGATTCGCCAGCCCCGTGCGCGGATCGCGCAACAGCAGCGATTCGGGCAGCCGCTCCGCGTCTTCGTTCGAGTTGAAGGCGATGCCGAGCGAATCGTTCAGCATGATCGTGAAATGCAGTTGGTCGTCTTTGAGAAGATAGAGCGTCCCGCCGTCGGCCTTGCAGAGCGTTTTCGTCTCGCGCAGAATTTTCTCCAGCAGCCGGTCGAAATTTTTGATGCGCGACAGGGCGACGCCGACCGGCAGAACGATCTGCGTCAAATCGTTCGCCAATTTCTGCGCGGCGGCGTATTGCGCCTGACACCGCCGCAAGGCGCTGCGCGTCTCCTGATGCCGCAAACATTCGATGATTTTGCGCTCGATGAACGCCGGGCTGAACACGTCAACGAGAAGAATGTCGGTCGCCCCGCGCTGCAAGCAACGCTCGGCGTCGGCCAATTCGCGCGCCGACGCGCACACCAGCGCCGGCGTTTCCCGCGCCGTTTCGATGTCTCGGATTTGATCGAGCAGTTGCGCGGCGGACATATCCGGCAGATGCGCGGCGGACAAAATCAGGTCAACGCTGGTCGTCAGCAGGCGCGAAATCGCCTGCCGGCCGGTCGTGACAACCGCGATAGCGCGACGCTCGGCGCGCAGCATCTCCGCGAGCGGCATTCCGCCCGCTTCGCACACTCCAATCACCAACAAGCGAACGGCCTGCGCTGCCGCCGTTTCTCCCAAATTGAAATCTGGCTGGTCGCTCATGCTCCCTTTTTCATCACGCAAATCAGGCGATTCCGCTCGCCGTCGCGCTCATACAGCAGCTCGTCAATCGCATTGATGGAAAGAAAAATGCCGAATCCGCCCGGACGCCGCGCTTCAAACGGCGTGTCAACGTCATTGAAGGAAAAATATTGGCGCGGATCGAACGCCTGCCCTTCATCTTCCAGAATGATTTTCACGCAGGCGTCCTCGTCTTTGAACGCCAACGCAATCGTTTTGTCGCATTCCAGCGAGGCGTAGCCATGTTCAATCGTATTCGAAACAAGTTCGTCCACGCCCAATTGCAGGCGATAGACGGCTTGAGGGTCTAATCCCGCCGACTGAGCTTCTGCGCGCACGAAATCGCGCACTTGCCCCAAACATTCAAATCTGGCTGGAACGGTTAATTGATCCATGTTCCCCCTCTGCCCCCTTGCAACTTGGCCGATATTCGAAGACCTCGCAGGTTTCGACGATTACAGGACTTACGGCACCCCACCCCCTGCCCTCCCCTCAAATCAGGGAGGGGGGGCAACAGAAAAAGAGTTCCCCTCCCCTGATTGAGGGGAGGGTTGGGTGGGGTCCGCGTAAGTCTTGGATTATTTCCCGACTAACACGACGACGGAACGCTCGCCCATGACGAATTTGCTTGAATCCGAGAGCGGCGCTTCCTCGCCCGGCGCAAAACTGTCTTGCGGCGACGGCATGGAGGTGTTCACGAAGACGTGCCACCGCTTCCCGTCCGGCAAGCGCGGCAGTTCAAACGTCCGGCTCTGCCAAAACATGTTCATCGCCACGTACAAATAATCGTCATGCGTCCCGCCTCGGCCATGCTTGCCGCAGAGCATGAACGCCAGCGTCCGGCTGTCGTGCGACCAATCCGGCTGCCACGCCTTCACGCCGTGCCAACTGATGTCCGCGTAGCCGCTCCCGACGTAATCGCGGTTCTGGAAATGGGCGCGATTCCGCAGAATCGGGTGCGCTTTGCGAAACGCAATGCAATGTTTGACGAACCGGAACAGATCGCCGTGTTTTTCCCGCAGCGTCCAGTCGAACCAATTCAATTCGCTGTCGTGGCAATAGGCGTTATTGTTGCCGAAATGCGTCTGCCCGACTTCATCGCCCATCAAAATCATCGGCACGCCTTGGCTGACCAGCAGCATCGTCAGCGCGTTCCGCATCTGCCGCCAGCGCAGCGCGTTGACGTTCGCGTCGTTGGTTTCGCCTTCAACGCCGCAATTCCAACTGCAATTGTCGTTCGTGCCGTCGCGGTTCTGCTCGCCGTTCGCGTCATTGTGCTTCTGGTTGTACGAAACCAAATCGCGCAGCGTGAAGCCGTCGTGCGCGGTGATGAAATTAATCGAGGCCGTCGCGCCGCGCCCGAAATAGAGGTCAGGCGAGCCGGTCAAACGCTGCACCATGTCGCTGACTTGCCCCGGATCGCTGCGCAGAAAGCGGCGCACGGTGTCGCGGTATTTGCCGTTCCATTCCGCCCAGCGGCCATAGGCCGGAAACGTGCCGACTTGATACAGCCCGCCCGCGTCCCACGCTTCCGCAATCAGCTTGCATTTGCCGAGAATCGGGTCATTGGCGAGCGTTTCGAGCAGCGGCGGATTGGCGAGCGGCACGCCTTTTTGATCGCGCCCCAAAATCGAGGCGAGATCGAAGCGGAAGCCGTCAATATGGTATTCCGCCGCCCAGTAGCGCACGCTATCGAGCAGCAGATTCCGTACGACCGGATGATTGCAATTCAACGTGTTGCCCGTGCCGCTATAATTCTCGTACCGCCCGTGTTGATTAATTTGGTAATACGTCGCGTTGTCAATCCCTTTGAACGAAATCACCGGGCCGTTTTCGTCCCCTTCGCCGGTGTGATTGAAGACGACATCCAGCAGCACTTCGATGCCGTTTTTGTGCAAATCTTTAATCAGGTTTTTGAGTTCGTCCGCGACCATCGTGCCGTCATTGTTCGCGCCAGTCGAGGCGTAGCCGGTTTTCGGCGCGAAAAATCCGAGCGTGCTGTACCCCCAATAATTCATCAACCGCTGGTTCGGGTTGTAAAAAAAGTTTTCGAATTCGTCAAACTCGAAAATCGGCATGAATTCGACGCAATTGACGCCGAGTTCCTTCAAATACGGGATTTTTTCGCTAATCGCCGCGAACGTGCCGGGATGCTTGACGCCCGACGACGGATGGCGCGTCATGCCGCGCACGTGCATTTCGTAAATCACCAAATCTTCGACCGGAATTTCGAGCGGGCGGTCAGTTTCCCAGTCAAAATCATCGTTGACGATGCGCGCCCGGTGCTGATACGGCTTGCTGTAATCCGGCGGATGCCCCCACACGTCGCGCCCGCCGATGGCGTGGGCATACGGATCCATCAACATGTGATCCGGATTGAAGCGGTGCTGCGCAAGCTGCCCTTTCTGCGGCCGGCCGCCCGGCCCGTCCATGCGGAAGCCGTACTCAACCTCCTCATAATTCAGGTTGAACACGGTCATCGTGAACACATTGCCGATGCGCAGTTCCAATTCATCCGAGCCGCTCTGGCCGATTTTCTCGAACTCGCCTTGAAACGGGATTTCCGCCATCGGCTCGTTGTGATCGGGATGAAACAGCAGTAGCACGCAGCGCGTCGCGTACTGCGAAAAAATCGAAAAATTCACGCCGCCCGGAACGATAGTCGCCCCGAACGGAAACGGACGCCCCAAGCGGACGGCATAGCCGTGATAATTATGCGTGGGGTAAATTTCCATGCGCTCGGTCTGTTGCATGATGCAAGCCTCCCCGAATTACGCGGATTGCGGCGGCGTTTGCAGGAGAGCCACCCCCTGTTCGACGCTCTGGCAGATCGCGAAATGTTTGAGAAACCCGGTGACGGCCATGATGTCTTGCAGCCGGTCAGAGAGGCCGCTCAGCGCGATTTCTCCCTGATGTTCTTTGAGTTCGCGGTACATGATGAGCAGCATCCGCAGCCCCGCGCTCGACATGTAATTGACGCCGCGCATGTCGAGAATCAGGCGCGTTCCCGCCTGAATCTGCGGCAGCAGCCGCGCCTCGATTTCCTGCGCCGTGCTGCGGTCAATGTCGCCGATAATCTCCGCGACCAGAATCCCTTCCTGCGTTCTTTGATTGATGGTGATGTTCATACGGTGATCCTTTTATAGAATAGGGGAAATGATATTGAAACATCTCGCCTCCCTCGTAGAGACGCACGGCCGTGCGTCTCTACCGCGACAACGATTGCCCGCCGCCGGACGCGCCGCCGTCCCGTCAGGGACGCTCGCGAATAGCCCGCCCATTTATGGGCGGGCATGAAACGACGGGAAAATGCGCATGTCGCCATATTTCCCGCCGACGCATTCCCGCCAATAAATTGGCGGACTATTCGCGGGCGTCCCTGACGGGACGAGGCCGCCGCGAACGTAGGGGCGTTCGATTGAACGCCCCACGCGGCGTCGGATTTTTCCATTTGGCTAACAAGGCGTTCCCATCCATCCAAACCATCTGGAAGTCCTATGTGTTCGGCCAAATTTATCAGGCACGTTTTTATCTGTTTGAAGGCTATTTCGGCGCATCCAATCGCGCAGTTTCTCGAAGAAATTCATGCTATTCTAATTCACTAATTCTCTTTTCTACAAATTCCATATCTTCTTTGGAAACTGATGATTTATGAAGAAATGAACTTCGTTGAAAAAATTCTTTATATGCTTCTAAAGCTTTTTTAGGCTGCGCTAATTTTTCATAGCTTTGAGCTATATGTAAATATATGTCTATCAAATCTGAGTTCATTATTATAGCTTTATTATAGTCAATAATAGCCTTATTATAATCTCCTATTTCAAAATAGGCATCTGCTCGATTTTTAATCGTTTTACTAATAGAATATGTAGTATCATCTTTTGAAGTCACTTCTAACGCTTTTGTGAAATCTAAAATAGCATCATTCAATTTGCCTCTTTCCAAATAAGTTAAGCCGCGCGCATTATAACATTCAAATAGACTAAAATTAAATATAAATCTTGCTCCTTGTTCATCATAAGTTTGTAATGTCAAATCATGATTATCTAAATATTCAAATTTTATATTTGTTATATCAATAGGCTGATTAACTTTTTCTAAAGCTTTTGTAAATTCTATAATCGCATAATCAAATTCTCCCTTTTTTTTGTAAGTAAGTCCTCTATAATAATAACCAATACTATTTGAAGGATTTAGGCTAATAGCTTTATTAAAATTATAGATGGCAGAATCAAAATCATCTCTTTCTAAATATAAATTACCTCGTTCAATATAATTTGAAATTTCATAAGGATACATCTCGATTAATTGATTACATGCAACAATAGCTTCTTTTAAAGACATTTCTATCTCAAAATCTGTCCATTCTTCTTGTATTTTATATTCATCGGAAATTCTCCTTACTTTAGAAAATGTGATATGCATTATATAAAAAAGGGCTGCTGAATCTTTATCCAATCTATTTGCCTGAAAAAATTTCTCTTGAGCATCTTGGATATCTCCCTTAGCAAAATAAGCAAAACCAGCATTAATATAAGTCTCAACTTCACTATTTATGGTAAGAGCATGTTCATAATCAGCAATTGCCTGATCTATGTTATTAAGTTTATAATAGGCTTCTGCTCGAAATTTATAGGCACAATAGAGACATTTTGTATCCGGTTTA
The DNA here is from genome assembly GCA_964498135.1 of uncultured Candidatus Moduliflexus sp. Classification (GTDB taxonomy): domain Bacteria; phylum Moduliflexota; class Moduliflexia; order Moduliflexales; family Moduliflexaceae; genus Moduliflexus. The sequence goes on along the minus strand of CAZCGG010000115.1, from coordinate 5,409 downwards.
TTTAGTTCAATAATCTTACTAAAATCCGCAGCAGCTTTATCCCACTCCTTTGTTCTAAGATATGTATTTCCACGGTTATAATAGGCATCATCATTATTAGGGTCCAATTCAAGTGCTTTACTTTGATTTTCAATAGCTTTTTTATAATCCTGTTGATAGAAGTAAACAGAGCCTCGTACCGTGTATATAAATGGGTCATTAGGATTCAAAGTGATTGCTTTATTAAAATCATAGAGAGCCTTCTCATAATCTTCATTTTCTAAATAAATTGAACCTCTAACAGATAAAATCATAGAAGTATCAATGTAATTTGATGGTTCATTAGGCAAAGCGAATGTCAAATATTCAGCAGCTTTTGTATAATCTTTTTCAAAAATATAATTTAGTCCTGTTACAAAAGAAATAAGTTGAATTGGTTCATCAGTGAAAGCAGGAAGACGAATATCTTTTATTTCTTCAAGAGCCCCGAAAGAGAGTGTATCTTTCAATAGAGTAAATTCAGCTTTCACAGGCGCACGATTTCGAATGGCAGGCATAGGGTTAACAAGAGTTAGGTTTGGAATAATTCCTGCTATGGTGAAATTTCCCCATATCACAAGATATGCCCCATAGTTACGACCAAAAGCTCTCGCATCTTCGTGATTTTGAAAACCTGAATTTAATGCTATCGGAATGATTTTTGCTTCCGCATTCTGAATATTCAGTTCTCGAAAACGAGCATTTAATGTACTTTCAAGAGAAATTTGTAAATCTTGACTATTTCCTTTCGATTCCTTTGTCTTTTCATTAAATGCGGCTACTAACACCCCAAATGTTCCTTTTTCAAATGGTTTAATTAATTCTCTCGTTTGTAAAATATAAAAGTAAACAATTATTCCAATAACAAAAATAGATGCAATTACAGCAATTTTAATATTATACCAATGTAATTTTTTTGGGGTGGATATTTGAATTTTATCTTTCTTTACGGACGGACGCTGCCGCCATTGCGCGATCAGCGCGTCGCATTCCGCCCGTTTGTCCTCGCCGACCATTGTTTTCGCCGCGTCGAACAGCGCGACCACCGGATCGCGCCCGTCCGCAAGCGCGCCGTAGCTTGCGAGAACGCCGAGCAGATTGCCGCAAAACACGAGCGCCGAGCCTTCGAGATGGATCGCGTTTTGGAGTTCATGCAAGCCCGCATGCGCCAAAAACGCCGCGCGCCCCGGCACGTGCTGAAGGTTCAGCGCGACGCTGTGCGCCTCTAACCAAGCGATAATGGTCTGTTCGACTTCCATTGTTTTTGACATATTGCTGCCAGAAGTCACCAAATACTCTCGATTTGTGCTGTTCTGATATTTCGATCCCTTGAAATAACTGGAACATCAAAAGCTTTCGCGGTTGCCGCGATAATTCGATCAGGAAAATCGGGAACGCTGCGATAAGGAATCTTCCGCATCGCCTCAATAATTTGGCTTGTTACGGGCAATTCTTTCAAAACATTTTGCGGATCGCCGATATTTTGCATCAATCTGGCATAAGCATCTTGCGCGACTTTGCCTTTTTCAATAAGATAAACGATTTCTGCTAAAGAAATTGCTGACACTCCAATAAATGCGCCGTGAGCGGCGGCATCTTCAATCCATGTTCTCGCAGCATTGGATAACTCAGGAGAGGCATAAACATACCAGAGGACGGCATGAGTATCGGCGACAGCGATAACGTTCATACCTCCTCCCTTGGAAAATTGCGGAAGACCTCTTTTCGCATCTCCGCAATATCGTGTTCAGAGGGCGCGGGGCTGAGATCGGCGCAAATCCCATACGCCGAACGAAGCGCGGCTGGCTGCGCCGGTCTCTCCGCTAATGTCTCCATATCCGCGAGAATCAGCCTGATTAACTCGAATTTTTCATGCGGCGACAGCGGCGCGGCAATTTGCGCGATCTGCCGGACGATTTCGACCGGTTTGGGCTGAAAGTGAATGATGTTCTGTTCGATAGTCATTGTTCTCTGTTTCGCGTTATTTATTCGCCGCAGCCGCCTGCGCTTGACGCTTGCGGCGATTTTTCTGATATTCCCGCACGGCGCGCTGATGTTCGGCATACGTCGCGGAAAACTGATGGCTGCCGTCATTACGCGATCAGCGCGACGCTGTGCCCCTCTAACCAAGCGATAATGGTCTGTTCGATAGCCATTATTTCTTGACGTGTCGCTGTCAGACACCTTCAAGGTGTCTGACAGCTTGCCTCTTCTCAGTATTCTCGTTCGCCCTGAGCCGGTCGAAGGGCGCGCGTGACGGGCGTTTCTCCCGAAAAATCCGCGCTTCGACAGGCTCAGCGCGAACGGAATAGACTTTTGCAAGAAGTCTATTGTTCTCTGTTTCGCGTTATTTATTCGCCGCAGCCGCCTGCGCTTGACGCTTGCGGCGATTTTTCTGATATTCCCGCACGGCGCGCTGATGTTCGGCATACGTCGCGGAAAACTGATGGCTGCCGTCATTGCGGGCGACAAAATAGAGATAATTGACCGCCGCCGGGCGAATCGCGGCGAGCAGCGCGGCTTTGCCCGGACTCGCAATCGGCCCCGGCGGCAGGCCGCGCCGCTTATACGTGTTATACGGCGTATCGGTCTGCAAATCCACGCGCGTCAGATTGCCGTTAAAATTCTCGATGCCATAAATCACGGTCGGATCGCTGTCCAATTTCATGCCGATGCGCAGGCGGTTATGATAGACCGCCGAAATCAGTTCGCGCTCTTGCGGCAGCCGCGCCTCTTTTTCGATAATTGACGCGAGCGTGACGATTTCATGCACGGTAAAGCCTTTTTGCTGAATTTCCTGCTGCGCGTCCGGCGTCATGACTTCCCAAAATTCCTGCACCATTTTCCGCACAATCGCCTCAACGGTCATGCCGCGATTGATGTAGTAGGTATCCGGGAACAAATACCCTTCCAGGCTGTCCGCGCTGACGTTGTATTGCGCCGCGACGCGTTTATCGAAGACCTGCGCGAGAAATTCCTGCTCGTTCAAGCCGCGCTGCGCGAGAATGGCGGCGATTTGGCGGGCGGTGTAGCCTTCGGGGATGGTGGCGGAGCGAATGTAAATTTTGCCGTCCTGCAATTTTTCCAGCACGGCGACGGGGAGCATGGCGGTCGTGAATTGGTATTCTCCAGCCTTAATGCTCTTGCCGCGCCGGTAAATGCGGGCGAGAATCATGAACAGATTTTTGTCGCGGATGACCGCCGCGTCACGCAGAATTTCGGCGGCGCTCCGCAGCGACGCGCCCGCCGGAATCTCCACGATGCGTTCCGCTCCCGGCGCGGCTTCCGGCGGATTGAAAAGAAACTTGACGGCGATTGCGCCGAGTCCGCCCGTCACGCCGAGCAGAATCAGCAGAACCGCCATGAGCTTGACGCGGCGGCGTGTTTTCGGCGGCGCGATGTCAGGCGTTTCGGCGGCCTCGCATTCCTCGAATAATTTTTGTTCAGGTTCTTGTATGTTCATGCGCGTCAACCTACTCATTTTGCGAAAGATACGCAAGCAAATTCGAAGTGATGAAAAAGATAATACCTGCCCTACGTGAGTCAGTCGGCATTTTTTCAACCTCAACGGGGTGAAAGATTGTTCATTGCGGCCTTTTGACGGCGCGTAAGATGACTTCTTCGATTTCTCCGGCGGCGGTTTCCGGGAAATGCTGGTACGCGGCGAGCAGAT
>CAZCGG010000115.1:0-1618 GCA_964498135.1 uncultured Candidatus Moduliflexus sp. | reverse complement strand
TCTTCGATTTCTCCGGCGGCGGTTTCCGGGAAATGCTGGTACGCGGCGAGCAGATGCGGCGGAATGGCGGCGGAATGGCGCAGCAGCACCGCACCGACGGTTTTTGAAAGCAGATGGCCGCCGACGAGCATCAAATGAATCAAGAGCGGCGTGACCGGCACGAACACGCCCTGTTCTTCGCCGTCGCGCAAAATGTTCGTGAGCAGCCCGATCAATTTCGAGAGTTCTTTGAGCATCGCCTCGGGCAAATGTTGCGCTCCGGCGGCCATTTCGCGCATCATAATCGTCGGCATGTGCGGCTGCTCGCGGATGTTTTGCGCCATGCCGCGAATGTACGCCCGCAGTTGCTCTTCCGGCGTTGCGGCCTCTTGCACGCTTTCGCTCACGCGCTGCGCGAAGGTCGTGAATGTCCGTTCGAGGATTTTGGCGTACACCTCTTCTTTGCCGCCGATGTGATAGTAAATCGCGGCTTTATTGGCCTGCGCCTGTTTCGCAATTTCATCCACGCGCGCGCCCTCGTAGCCGAGTTCGGCAAAGATGCGCATGGCCGCGTCTAAAATTCGTTCTTCCGTTGTTCCCATATCTGGCGGTCTTTTCGCCATGCGTTCCCTGCGTGTCGAAACCTGAGCGGCCTTCGAAGGCCGGTCAGGTTTTTCCGCGCGACGGCTCTCGTGTTTACTATTTCCTTGACAAAACGCCGTGTTTTCCTATCTATTTTTATAGGAAGAAGCGTTTCTTCCGTATCGGTTTGTTGTCAAGCTTTTGATGGGCGATTTTTCGCCGAGAGCGTGCGTGATGCTACAAAATACGTTTTGTCATTTACCCGGCGTGGGCTTTGCGCGAGAGCAAGAGCTTTGGGCGTCCGGCGTGACCTCGTGGGAATCCTTTTTAGAAGACAAACATCTGCCGTTTTTTCGAACCAAACGGCCGTGCATTGAAGATGAATTGCGCCGCTCGCGGCAGCAGCTTGATAACCGGCAGGTGGGCTATTTTGCCGAGCGGCTGCCATCGCGCGAACAATGGCGGATGTTCCGGGAATTTCGAGACACGGCCGCGTATTTGGATATTGAAACAACCGGCTTGAACGGCGACACGGATCACATCACCACGATCTCGATGTATGACGGCGCGACGGTGTTTTACTACATTTACGGGCGGAATTTGGCGGATTTTCCGCGCGACATTCAACGCTATCACCTCTTGATTACCTACAATGGCAAGGGGTTCGACGTGCCATTTCTCGAGCAGACATTCCACATTGAGATGCCGCAGGCGCATATTGATCTGCGCTACGTGTTGCGCAGTCTCGGCTACTCCGGCGGCTTGAAAAGCTGCGAAAAACAGGTCGGCATTCACCGGGAAGGGCTGGAAGACGTGGACGGCTTCATGGCGACGATTTTGTGGGATGAATTTATCCGTCACGGCAACGCGCGGGCGCTGGAGACGCTGTTGGCGTATAATATCGAAGACGCCGTGAATTTGGAATGTTTGATGATTCACGGCTATAACCGGAAAATCCGCGAAACGCCTTTTTCAGAAAGCCACGCGCTGCCCTGGCCAAACAAGCCGAAAAATCCGTGCGCGGTGGATGCCGCCACGCTCATGCATCTCCGCAAAA
>CAZCGG010000114.1:0-13968 GCA_964498135.1 uncultured Candidatus Moduliflexus sp. | reverse complement strand
ACGCCTTGTTGAACATCTGTTTGCGGGCGCGTTTCCGTCACGCCAAACGGCCGGTCACGCGAATCACTTCCTCAACGGTTGTAATTCCTTCCAACATTTTGCGGATGCCGCTCTGTTGAAGCGTGTTCATGCCTTCTTTAATCGCCTGCGCCTGAATTTCCTGCGAACCGGCGTTATGATGGATGAGATTGCGGATGGCCGAACTCACCGGCATGATTTCAAAAATCGCTTGCCGCCCATAATAGCCGGTGCTGCGGCATTTCGTGCAGCCCGCGCCGCGATGCAGCTTTTTCCCTTCCAGATCGGCCTCCGTCAAGCCGAGCGGAATCAACTGCGTCGCGCTTGGCCGGTACGTTTCGTGGCACGCGTCGCAGATCGTCCGCACTAATCGTTGCGCTAACACGGCGATCAGCGTGGATTCGACAAGGAACGGCTGCGCGCCCATGTCCACTAACCGCGCGATGGCGGATGGCGCGTCGTTCGTGTGCAGCGTGCTGAGCACCAAATGGCCGGTCAGCGCGGCGTGAATAGCGTTGTCAACCGTTTCCGCGTCGCGGATTTCGCCGACCATGATGACATCCGGGTCTTGCCGGACGATATTGCGCAGTGCCGTGCCAAACGTCAGGCCGACATTCGGGCGCACCGCGATTTGGTTCACTTCCTCGTGAATCATTTCAATCGGGTCTTCGATGGTCATGACGTTGATTTCGTCAGTCGAAAGCTTTTCAAGCGTGGAATAGAGCGTGGTGGTTTTGCCGCTTCCGGTCGGGCCGGTAATCAGGATGATCCCGTTCGATTTGCCGATAAACGACAAATACTGCACCGCTTCTTCCGGCGTGAAGCCGAGCCGGTCAATCGTCTGCACGAGCGTTCCCCTGTCAAGAATACGAATGACGATTTTTTCGTCATACGCGACCGGCATTGTCGAAACGCGCAGTTCGATGTCGCGCCCCTGAAAGCGCGTTTTGATGCGCCCATCCTGCGGTTTGCGCTTTTCGGCAATGTCCATGCGGGCGAGCATTTTGATGCGGGACGAAATCGCGGCGTTCACGGAGCGCGGCATGCGGTGGATGTTGTGCAGCATGCCGTCAATGCGCAGGCGGATTTGGCTGAATGTCCGTTTCGGCTCGATGTGAATGTCGCTGGCGCGCTGCTCAAAGGCGTAATTGAACAGCAGGTTGACCGCATTGACGATGTGCTTGTCGGTGTAGCGGATGTTGACATCCGTGTACTGCTCCAAATTGCCTAAATCTATTTTCGTCGTCAAATCCCGCTCCGCCGCCTTGACCGACGTGCGGAAGCCGTGAAATTCCCGAATGATTTTCAGAATGTCGGTTTTCGTGCTGACGACCGGCTGCACCTTCAGGCCGGAGACGCGCCGCACGAAGTCGAGCGCTTCCACATCCCAAGGATTGACGACTGCGAGGGTCAGCAGTTCGCGCTCCTCGTCGTGATAAATCGGCGCAATAATGTGCTTCACCGCGAACGGCTCGGAGATTTTCGAAGTGACGACTTCGAGCTTCAATTTGAGCGGATCGAGTTTGATAAACGGCAGTTTCCAATATTCGGCCAGCGTTTTCATGATCAAGTCTTCGCTCAAAATTTCCGTCTCGTCTGCGGCGACGTGCAAGCGCATGGAAGCGATCACGTCCACGATAGACACGTCATCGCCCGCCGCGCGCGCTCCGCCGCTATTTTTGGCGTCCTGCGCCAATTTCGCTTGCAGTAGGCGGCGATGTTTTTCGCTCTGCGCGAGGATTTCTTTCACCTGATCTTCATCGAGCAGGCCTTTTTCTTGCAGCACGGTGCAGATAAATTCGGTATCAAATGATTTTCCGGCCATGATTCCCTCTCTTCAAGCATGGCAACCGTCTTGGCGCGCGGCCATCGAAATGGTGACATGCGTGATTTCTTTGTCACAAACGTTGAACGACAAACAAAATGCGTGAACCCCATCAATAGGAGGACGCTGCAAAATTGCCGTGTGTTCCCTTTGATCACGGCTGCTATCGCGGCAGCCCTTTATAGGCGTCAACGCGGAAATTCAACTGCTCCAGCAATTGCAGGTATGCGGCAAATAATTGCGCGTGATCTTCCGTCCGTTTCTGTTTCGCAGGGCGCGCAAAAAACGGCAAGAGATGCGCTTGAAAATTTTCAAACGCCATGTTCTGCGCCTCCGTCGTATTGAGCGCGATGCCCAGGTCTCGGGATTTTTTCAACAACGCGCTCGCCTCATTCACGAAATTCATCGCCTGCGCGATGACAGGCGAATCAGCCGAAGCAAGCAGGGGCGCGAGGCTTCTCATATAGGCATTCAGCGTGCCGCTCAAGCGTTCCTGCAACAGCGTTTTGTCGAGATAAATATGATGCGTGTTGCTCAATTGCAGGAGTTCTTCGAGTTCCGCGCTCAAGGCCGTCGGCGACAGCGAGCCGTCGCGCTCGTCGGAAAGCCGCCGAGTTTCCTGCTTCAGCCGGTACGACAGCGAAAACTCGATGGGGGTGCGCAATTCCTGCGGAATGCCGACATTCAGCGCGGACAACCCGGCCAAAAAATACCGGCTGTCCTCGTAAATCGCCTGAAGATGCTGTTCCAGCCGCTTGACGCCGCGCTGCGTCATGCGATAGAAAAAGCGTTCGCGGTCTTCGCTGTACAAATCCCGAAATCCGTACTGCGTGAAATGTTTGGCGCGAAGTTCCTGCTCGAGTTTTTCAAGCGAGCCGTCGAGTTCAAGCAAAAAATGCGGGGCAAGAAAGGCCGAAAAATCGTCCCAATCCGACGCGGCCGCCGCCCGTTTCAGATACGATACCGGCTGATCGCTTTGGCGCATGAACGCGGTGAAGAGCAGCGACCACTGCTGCCGCGTCGTCACGTCGCAGACTTCGACCGCGCCAAAGCAGAGCGTGCGCTGCTGGCGGTTGTTCGCGCCATGCGTCAACTCGCGGCGCAAGCCCTGCGGCGCGCCATGCCCTTCCGACGGGCGCATGCCGTGTTCCGCCAAGATCATTTTCCGGCAGCGCACCGCGTACAGATAAATCTGGCGTTCCTGCGTCACATCGGCGGGTTCGGCCTGCGGAGTCGCCGACGCGGAATGATAGACGCGCTCCAGCAATTGCTCCAGCAAGAAATGGTTCGCGGCGTGTTCGGGCGTGAAGATCTCCGGCTTGACGTGATTCAGATAAATATCTTTCGCGCTGCCGACGCCCGGCACGTTGCTGCGGGCGTGTTGAAATTCCGCGAGCATCACGCTGTCCAACGTTTGGCCGTTCAAGGCCGTCCGGCGCGCCGGATCGGGATGACGCGCGGCGAAATGCGGAAACAAATCATCGGCCAATTGAATGGCGCGCGCCGCGTACCGGAGATTCTGCCGGACTTCGATGCCGGAAACATCGTCAAAGAACCACGCGCAGCTTGTGTAGGCGTACATCATGTATTTCTGCGCCTCCATGCAGCGCAGCGTCAGCGATTGCTCCTGCTCGGTGAGCGGATGGGTTTGATGCCGCGCCAAAAAGCCGTCTATGGTTTGAGACGAGCGATTCAGTAGGCATTCAATATAATGATCTCTGGCGTCCCAAGGGCGGCGCAGCAGGCGTCCGAGATAAAACTCGAACATCTCCGCCAACGTGTCGCGCAGCCGATCCAAGCCGTTGCGCAGGGCGGTTCGCCACTGCTGATTCCAGCCCGGCATGTTCCCAATCTGGCAGCCGCAATTGCGATACCAGCGCCCTACGCCGTGCGAGCAACTCCACGCCGTGCCTTCGTCCGTTTGGCCGCCCTTTTTCAATTCAACTTCCATCGTCGGCGGGCATTCGGCCAAAAATTTCCCATAATTCGTCAATTCCATGCCAAAGGATGGAAATTCGTGCGAAATGGCGTAAGCAAGGCACATATCGGCGAACGGCTCATGATGCCCGTACACCTCGCCGTCCGTCGCAAAATGCACCAAAACGGGCGCACTGCCGACATGCCCGACGGCGTTGCGGACGCGCTGCGCAAACGTTTTAGCGTTCAGCAGCAGATGCCGGAAACTCACCTCCGCCGCCAATGCGCCATCGTAGAAAAATACGTCGAGATAGCGGCGGCGCGGCGGGAATTCGCGCGGCGAAAATCGCCGCCGTTTCAGCAGTATTTCGGGATTCAAGCGGCGGCGAAACATCGGATTCTTCCACGACGGCCTGATTTTTTCGCTGATATGCAGATGCCGCACTTCGGGAAGATTGTAACATTTGTGCCAGACCGGTTTCCGCGCCGGAGTCGGCTCTGCGAGCGGCCTGCGCGAAAAGAGGCGGTACGGCTGCCGGGTGTCAATCGTGTTTTGGCCGACATCCTTCCAGCCGCGATGCTCGCCGAACGGCCGGACGCGCTGCGCCTGCGTCGGCGAGAGAATGACGTAGCGCATCCCTTCATCAATCAACAATTCGACGGTTTCTTGATTGATGGCGGTTTCCGCCAGCCAGATCGCTTCGGGCCTGCGCCGGTAGCGATGCCAGAATTCGCGGACGCCCCAGCGAATCTGCGTCAATTTATCCCGCGCATTCGCCAACGGCAGAATCATGTGATTATACACCTGCGCAATCGCGTTGCCATGTCCGCCGTGTTGCTCGACGCTTTTGCGGTCGGCCTCGATAATGCGGCGATACGTGCCGGGGTCGTGCTGCCCTAACCACGAAAAGAGCGTGGGGCCGATATTGAAATTCATGCAGGCGAAATTATTGACGACGGAAAGAATTTTCCCCTGCGGATCAATCACCCGCGAGCGCGTGTTCGGCCGGTAGCATTCCGCCGTGATGCGCTCATTCCAATCATGATGCGGGCGGGCGTTTTCTTGCAGAGGAATTTTTTGCGTCCAAGGGTTTTCGCGGGGAGGCTGATAAAAATGACCGTGAACGATCACGTAGATTTTGCCGGAAGCCATGGCGACTGAACATCCTTTGAATCAAAACACCTGAACGGCTTCTCGAAACCGCTCAGGTGTTGGTGGGTGATTAAAATATTGGCGCAAAACGTTAGCTGTATTGACAGTAAAAGTGATGGACATCGCTGTCAGACGCCTTTAAAGATGTCTGACAGCTTTCCTTGAGCTATTTCAACGAGGTTTGCAGCACGTTCGTGCTGAAACCGATATTGTCGAGACTGATTTCCCGCCCGTGGAACGACAGCCACGTCGTTGACAGGTAGTCGATCTGCCGCTTCTGCAAGTCTCCCGCGACATCGGCGATGATCTGCATCCAGCCGCCGCCCGCAGGCACGGTGTAAAGCGGGAAATAGAGGTAATTTCCGGTCGCGGTGTTGGCTTGCAGGTCAGACGCCGGAACATAGGCCACGTACAAATCCTTGTTCTCGCGGGTCTGCACTTTCAGAATCATCTTAAATTCCGCCCCGGCGCGCACGTTCGCCAAGAAATATGGCTTATCCGACACCTGCGCCATGCCGGTTTGCGGATACGTCAGCACGATGTTGCTCTGATCGTCAGACTTCGCATGCAGGTAGAAATTCGTCTGCGCGACGCCCTGAATGCCCCGCGCCACGACGCCGGACATCACGTAGCTCTGCATCCGGTTTTCCCCCGCGCCCGTGTCGCTGACCGGCATTTCGCGGGTCGTCAATCCGGCGTCTCCGGCGAGCGGCTCTTGCATCAACTCAACCGTGCCGACGCCGAAATGGAGTTTCCATCCGTTATCTAACGGCGAAAGGCGATTCTCAAAATCCGCCACCGGCGTGAACACAATGCCCTCGACGACAATGCCGCGCAGCGACACGCCCGAACCGCGCACGTAGAATTGCGACGCGGAACGATACGTATGCCCCGCGCCTTCAAGCAAATCTTGCGCCAAATCGCGGCGCACGTCGTGCCATTTTCCATCCGGCGCAACGTCGGCGAGTTTGAAAAACACATAATTTTCGATGCGCGCGCGCGGACTCTGCGCAATCGTCTGCACGGTTGCGCCGCCGCTCGCGCTGCTGGCCTGCTCGCCGGACGCATAGCAGAGATGATACCTCTCCTCGCTATCCGCCGCGTTGACCTTCGCGCAGAAGAAGAACGGCGCCGAGCCGTTGACGGCGAAACGCAATTCCGCCTGCGGCATGGCAAGCGTTTCCCCAGTCGCGGGATACACCGCCGTCATCGCGGTGCCGGCGGTTACGCTGCGCCCGCCGTTCAAACTCAGCGTCATCAGGCCGGAGGCATCCGCGTTCAACTGGCCGACGCTTTGCCCCTGCGCTAATTTCCAGCCGAGCGAATCGCTCGTTTCGGCGGCGCGCGCCACGCTGGATGCCGCCCAATCCGCCGGCAGCGTCGTCTCAATCACGACATTCGAAATCACCGAAATATTGCCGCTGCTGTCAATCGCTTTGATGGCGAAGGCATACGTTTGATCCGGCTCTAAGTTCCTGACGACAAATTCTTCCGGCGTTCCCGGCGTCACCGGCGCGGGCGCGTCGGCCACTTTTTCCGCCGTTTCCCAGCTTTGCTCATTCAACGGCGTTCCCGCGCTCAGTTTCAGATAGCGGATGTCATACGCTTTAATCAGCATGTCTTCGAGCGGCAGGCCGGACTGCATCTCTGCGGTGAGCGGATTGTCGCTCAAATCCACCACGTCCGCCGGGCAGGTCCATGAAAGCGACACGCTGACCGACGTTGGATACGTGGCGCGCAGATCCGCGACGGCTTGCGGCGGCGTCGCGTCATTCGTCCGCGCCAACAGCGCGTTCGACAAATCCGACACGTTTCCGGCTTTGTCAATCGCCCGCACCGCGAATTGATAGCGCGCGCTTTCCTCAAGGCCGGTCACGGTGTATTCCATCTGCGCCGCCAGCGCGGACGCAGGCAAATCTTTCACGACTAACGTGGCCGCATTCCAATTCGCCGCCGAAATCGGCGCGGCGCTGTACCGGAGTTCATACGATTGCGGCGCGTCATGGAACGCATCATCTTCCGCCACCGTCCAACGCAGCGTCAAGGAATCCGTCGTCGCCTGCGCCACCGACAAATCTGTGACCGCTTTCGGCGGCATGGTGTCCGCCGTGTACGCCACCACGATATTGGAGAGCGACGATGTTTCTTTGGAATGGTCAACCGCTTTGATTGCCACGTAATACCGCTTATTCGCGGCTAACTGCTCCAGCGTAATGGATTCGCGCGAACCGGATTCGCGCGGCGTCAGCCCATGTTTTACGACCGTTGCCTTTTTCCAGCCTTCGAGGACGGCGCGGTCTTCGGAATAACGAATGTCATAACTCACGACGCGCTCCGCCACGCGATCCTGCGGCGCGGTCCACATCAGCGTCACGCTGGTTTCCGCGCCGCTCATGAAGGCGAGATCGCTGATGGCCTGCGACGGCAATTTTTCCAAGACCACGATATTTGATAACTGCGACGTGTTGCGCACGTCGTCGGTGGTTTTCATGCCGATGTAATACGTCGTATCCTGCCGCAGACCGGTCAGCAGATATTCCTGCGCCGTTCCCGCAATTTCCGGCAGCGGCTCGCCCGGCACGACAGAGGCGGTGTTCCATTTTTTCAGATCGCCTTCTTTTCCGGCATAGCGGATGTCGTAAAAGGCCGCCGTGCCGCGATCTTGATTATCGCCCGGCGCCGTCCACGTGATTTTCACGTCACCGTTTTCCAGCCGCTCTGCCCTCAGATTCAGCACCGGCGCGGGCGCAATCGCGTCTTGCGGCGACCATTGGGCGATATTGGAAAGCGCGCTGATGTTCAACGCTTCGTCATACGCCCGGATGGCGAAATAGACCGTCTCTTCGCTGTCGGGAATCTGAATCGCGGCTTCCTGAAGCGAGCCGGCCGTTTTCGGTTGCGGCGGATTCTGCGCGGAAGTCAGACTCTCCCAAGTCGCCTCCGACGGCTGGGTTTTCCCATACCGAATGTCATAGCGAGTCGCCGCGCCCTCGAAATCGTTATCGCCGGGGGCTTGCCACGCGAATGTCAGCGACCGCATGCCGCTTTGCGCTTTGCCCGTTCCTTTAAGTTCAAACGTGGTAATTTCTCCCGGCGGCACGATGTCGAGCCGGTTCAATTCCACGACATTGGACAATCTCGTGCGTTGTTCCTGATTCTTCGCGCTTTCCGCAAGCAGTCGCACCGCGAAGAAGAGTTGCTCATATTGCGGCAGCCCGGTTAGTTCGACTTCTTCCTTTTGGCCGGGATCCTTCGCGAGCAGCGCGTCATACGGCAGATTCCTGACCGGATTCGCCTGATCCCACGTCTCATCGGAAATGCGCGTTGTGGCGTACCGAATGTCATACACCCGATTCCGCTCCGGCAAAACGCCGCCGGGCGCAGTCCACGTCAGCGTGACATTCTGCTGGTTAAACGCCAGAATTTGCAAATCTTTTACCACGTCATCCGCCGTATAAATGCGCACGATATTGGAAATCGGGGACGCATTGCCGCCCGCGTCAATCGCCTTCACGCCGATATAGTACAGGCTGTTGTTCTGAAGCCCGGAGAGCAGGAATTGCTCTTTTTCGCCGCGCAAAGAGGCTTTCGGGCTGTCGGCGGCTTTTTTGGCGTCCTGCCAATTCTCTTCATTCAACGGCTCGCGGGCGTAGCGGATTTCATAGCCGGACGGCGTGTCATGCAAATCGTCGTCGCCGGGGGAAATCCAACTTAAAAAGACCGAATTGCTGTCCACGTTTTCCGCTTGCAGCGATGAGATGCCCTCTGGACTCACCGTGTCGGCCGTGGCGATTTGCGCCACATTCGAAATCGGCGACGGGTTGCCGCTCGCGTCCAGCGCAATCACCGCGACGTAATACGTGGCGTTGGGTTGCAGCCCGGTCAGCATCATTTTCTCGGTTGACCCAGCTGGCTTCGGCGACGGAATATCCGACGGCGCGGGCTGCACGTCCCAATTATCGGACGTGATCGGGTCTTGCGAATAGCGCACGTCATAGGATTTCGCCTGCCCTTGCATCTCATTTTCGCCGGGCGCAGTCCATTTAATCACCACGCCGTCTAATGACGCGGCGGCCACTTGCAAATCGTTAATCGCGCCGGGCGCAACCGTATCGAGCGTTTTGGCGCGCACGATGTTCGACATTTCCGATTCGTTGCCGAACGCGTCCGCGCTTTTGACGGCGATGAAATATGTCGCATTCGACGCCAAGCCGGTAATCGTGAACGAATCCCTCGATCCAGCGACGGACGGGAACACGTCATTCGGCACGTCCGTGGCGTCCTGCCAATTTTTCACGAGTTTCAGGTTCGGCGCGATGCGAATCAACTGCTTCGCGGCCTGCCCTTGATTTTCGTTGTCGCCGCTTGCCGTCCACGTGATGCGAATCCAATCTTTTCCGGCGTCTTCCACCGCCAGGTCAAGAATCGGCGCAGGCGGCGCGGCATCGAGTTTCGGCACGGCCAGCACGTTCGAGATGGCGGACAGATTGCCGAGTTCGTCCACGGAGCGCAGCGCAAGATAATATACCGTGTCAGTCGGCGCGTCTTTGAGGAAAAATGTTTCGAGCGTTTTCGGCGCGGACGGTTTCGGGAGATTCTTGACCGGCGCGGCCATATCCCATGAGGCGTCCGTAATCGGCTCAAGCGCGTAGCGCATTTCATAACCGTTGACGCCGACCGCCTGCTCGCCAAGCTGTTGCTGCGGGGCTGTCCACGTCAACGCCACGCCGTCTTTTCGCAGTTCTTCGATGGCTAAATCGGCCACGATTTCCGGCGCTGGGCGTCTCATCGTCCTTGCTTCCGCCAAATTCGAAATATCCGACGAATTGCCATCTTTATCCACGAGCCGCAGGCCGACGACATACGACGTATTTTCTTTCAGGCCGGTAATCGTCACCGTCTCTTTCGTTCCGGCGGGCGACGGCGCGGGCAGATTCGGCGCGTCAATCGCGTCTTTCCATGCCATGACGGTCTGCGCGTCCGCGCCATAGCGGAGCAGATAGGCCGACAGGACCTTGTCGCCATCCGCAATGGCCGTCCACGACACAGTCATCCAATCTCGGCCTGCTTCTTCCACCATTAAATCATTGATCGGGCGCGGCGGCGTGGTGTCTTTCAATTGCGCCTCAACAATATTCGAAAGCACGGAGACATTCCCAGCGGCGTCAAGGCTTTTCATGCCGATAAACAGGCGTTTTTTGGCCGGAAGCGCGTTCAATTGGAACGTCTGCGCCGCGCCGGACATTTCAGGCGTCGGCGGCTGCGGCGCGCGGGCGGCGGTCTCCCAATCGGCGTCAGTCAACGGAAATTCGGCATAGCGGATGTCATATTGCGCCGTTTTGCCAGTGTCCGCGTTTTCGCCGGGCGCCGTCCACCCCAACGTCACGCTGTCGCCCGTCGTTTCCGTGACGCGCAAATCCACGATGCGCGACGGCGGCACGGTGTCTTTGGGACTCCACGCCACCGATTCCGACATCGGCGAAATGTTCAGCGCATCGTCAATCGCCCGAATGCCCCAGAACATTTCTTTCTCAATCCACGGCTTCAGGACTTGAAACGTCTGCGCCGTTCCCGCCGGAAGCGGCGCGGGAACGTTTGTCAATTGCACCGCCCGCACCCAGCTTAATTCGGTCAGCGGCACGTCGGAATAACGAATGTCATACGTGGCCGCCGTGCCGAGATCTCCGTCATCGCCGGTCGCTTTCCACGAGAGTTCCAATGTTTTCTCGTCAATATCGCGCACCGCCAATTCCGTAATGGCTGCCGGCGCTTGCTCGTCCAGTTGCTCAAGGCGCACGACGTTCGAAATCGGTTTCGCCTGCCCCGTTTTGTCAATAATGCGGAGGGCGAGGTAGAGCAGCGCGCCCGCCTGCTGCGTCGGCAGGCGCAGGTCTTTGATGGCGAGAACTTCCCGCGTGCCGGGCGGCGACGGCTGCATGACTTCGGTGTATTTCATCGAGCTTTCCCAATTTTCCAGCGTGATTGGCTGCGCGGAAAAGCGGAGTTCATAGACGGCCTGCGCGGAAAAGATGCCCGGCGGCGCTGTCCACGTCAACGTCATGGAATTGCGGTCGTAATCCGCCACCGTTAAATCCGTGATTTGGCCTTCGACGTTCGGAATGAGCGGCGGCTGCGGCGTCGCTTGGGCGTCGCTGAGAACTTCTGACGTTTCCGGCGTTTGGGGCTGCGGAATCGCGCGCGGCTGCGCGGCGGCAACCACCGGCAGAGCATCGCCATATCGCCCCGAATGCGCCGCGTTGCCGCGAAAATGCTGCCAGACAAGCTGCGGCGCTTGTGCCCCGACGCGAGGCAGCGTCCACGCATAGACGAATTGATCTTTCGAGCCGATGACCATTTCGACCGTCCCGTCGCCGTCAAGATCGCCGAACGCGGGCGACGACGCAATCGCGCCTTTGGTGTGGCGCGGCCAGCCCGGCAGCAGCACGCCCTGCGCTGTCCAGAGATAGACTTTCATGTCTTTCGAGCCGATAGCGACTTCTACATTGCCATCGCCATCCACATCGCCGACAACGGGCGAGCCGGAAATTTCGCCATCCGTCACGGACGGCCAGCCGGGCATGGCCTGCCCGTTCGCGTCCCACGCATAGACTTTGCCGTCTTTGCAGCCGATAATAATTTCCAAGCGGCCATCGTTATTCAAATCCGCCAGCGCCGGTGACGAGGAAATTTGATGCCCCGCCGTAATCGGCCAGCCCGGTTTGCGCTCGCCGCGCGCATTCCAGACAAACACTTTATCCCACGACGCCGCGACGATTTCCAGCTTGCCGTCTTCATCTATATCGCCGACCGCCGGGGACGACGGCACGACATGCTCCGTGGCGACCGGCCAGCCTTCAATGTCCGCGCCGTCGCCTTTCCACGCGAACACGCGATTGTTGTCCGTGCCGATGACGACATCCAGCACGCCGTCGCGGTCAATATCGGCCAACGCCGGAGAAGAATAGACGAACAGTCCCGTCGGTTTCGGCCAACCGCGCGCCAGCGTGCCGTCAGCGTTCCACGCATAGACTTTGTTATCGAACGAGCCGATGACGATTTCCGGCATTTGATCGCCGTCAATATCGCCGACGGCGGGGGAAGAATAGATGACGCTGCCGGTTGAGGCAGGCCAGCCGGGGAGCAGGCTGCCGTGATAATTCCACGCATAGACTTTATTATCGAACGAGCCGACAATGACCTCAAGCGCGCCGTCGCCGTCGAGGTCCGCAAGCGCGGGCGTCGAGCGCACGGAATCGTTCGTCGTGACCGGCCAGCCAGGCATCAACGTGCCGTCCGGCTTCCACGCATAGACTTTATGATTATCCGAACCGATGACAATTTCTAACACGCCATCGCGGTCAATATCCCCAAGCACGGGGGACGAATTGACCGGCGCGCCGGTATCTTGCGGCCACGCGGACGGCGAAAAGGCCGCATTGGCATGACTCCGCAGCGCGGTCGCGTTCGACCACGCCAGCGCTATCAGCGTTACGACAATCGCAGGGCGAAAACAACGAATTCTCATCATACTCCAGCAGTTTCTCCCCATCGCAAACAGCCCGCAGCGAGATGCTTGCGATAGTCGGAAATCATGTCCACAAGCGGTTCAAGGCTTGTTCAGGTTAATCTCCTTCGTCTGTCAACGGCACGGTAAAATAAAAAATGCTTCCAACGCCAATCTGACTTTCCAGCCAGATTTTCCCTCCGTACAATTCCGTAATTTTTTTCGAAATCGCCAGCCCAAGCCCTGTTCCGTTATATTCCCGCGTGAGCGACCCGTCAACTTGGCGAAACTCGTCAAATAAAATCTCAAAATTTTCTTCCCGAATGCCGATGCCTTCGTCTTGCACGCTGACGACAAGGTAATTTTCGGACGACGCGGCGTGATCGGGAACGCGCGCCCGCCGTTTGTCCTCTTTGCTCATACGCGCCGCGCTGTGGGCGGAAATCGTGATGCCGCCGCTTGAAGAAAATTTAATGGAATTATCAAGCAAGTTATACAGAATCAATTTGATTTTTTCGCGGCTGCAATGGCAAGGCGGCAGATTTTCCTCGATGCGCAGTTGGATTGACAAATGCTTCTGCTCGGCTTTATTGCGCAATTCTTGCAGCGCGTCCTCGATGATGGCGGCGATGGCGACCGGCTCATTTTTCAACATCACCTGCCCCGCGTTCAGCATGGAGACCTCGATGACATCGTTCAAGACGCGCAACAGATGATTGCCGCTGTTCAACACCATTGTCAATTGGCGGCATTGATTCATGTTTAACGCGCCGCTGTAGCCTTGCAGAAGGAGTTCTGTAAAGCCGATAATCGAATTGAGCGGGGTGCGGAGTTCATGCCCGATATTGGCGAGAAATTCCGACTTGAGTTGATCCAACTCCCGCAGCCGCCGGTTCGCGTGTTCCAACATGGCATAATGCTTCATGACTTCGCGGTTCGATTCGCGCAATTGCGCGAGCAGGCGCGTGCGTTCCTGCTTAATGCGGCTGCGTTCGAGCGTCTGCGAAATGAGGGCGAGCATCGGATCAACCAAAAACGGTTTGCGAATGTAGGCATCCACTTCTTCTTCGATGGCGTGAATGGCAAGGTCTTCGTCGCCGTAAGCCGTCATTAAAATGATGCCGATGTCGGAAAAGCGTTCGCGGATACTGTTCAGCACGACCAGCCCGGAGATGTCCGGCAATTTATAATCCAGCAGAATCAGATCGGGGGGCGCGTTGATGGCTAATTGTTCGAGACAGGGCTGCCCGGCGGAGAATTCGACAATGTGATACGCCCGGCGTTCGAGCGTGGTGCGGAGCAGTTCGCGGATGTCGCGTTCGTCATCCACGATGAAAATCGTCGGGGTCTGCGTCGGTTCAGGCTGATGCCGGAGAACGCTAGCGACGTGCCGGGCAAGTTCGTCCGGCTCAACCGGCTTCATCACGCAGCGATCCGCGACAATCGGATAGGTCACGTCGTCAAATTGCAGCCCGGTTTCGCGGTCGCGCTCAGAAATGTAAATGGCCGATGTCATGATAATCGGAATCCGCTTATAGCGAGGATGCGTTT
>CAZCGG010000113.1:0-13987 GCA_964498135.1 uncultured Candidatus Moduliflexus sp. | reverse complement strand
CGCTTAACACGCGCGCTCACGCGCAACCTGAACATTTCATTTACATGGGAGAATCACCCTATGTTAGAACATGTCAATTTATGGGGGGTCAAAGATCCGAACATTTCAAGCCAACTCGTGCTTGCGAAAAAATTAGGCTTTTTTGAAGAAGAAGGGCTGAACGTCTCCTATCGGCTCTTGCAATCCGGCACGATCATGCCCAGGGAAATTCTGCGTTCTCCCGTCAAACCTCTCGCATGGACGCAAACCGTCATCACCACGCTCATGTTGCGCGAACAGCAGCTTGACGTGAAAATCATCACCCCGTTGGCCGACGTGTCCAGCACGCAGCAAGTCATCATCCGCGCCGACGCAGGCATTCGCTCGCCGCGCGATTTGAAAGGCAAGCGCATCGGCATGGCCGAAGGCGCGGCAATTTACGTGGCGTTTCAGAACATGGCGAACGATTACAACCTTGACCTCGCCGATCTCGAATTCGTCAATCTTTTGCCGCGCGAGCAGCTTGAGGCGTTTGAAAAAGGCGAAATTGACGCGATGGCGTGTTGGGAGCCTTGGACAAAACGGGCGACCGAAGCGGGCGGCGTCTTCTTTTTTTCCGGGGCGCAATCCAACATTCCCGGTCATGAAGGCCCGGTCAATTGGCTGATTGATCAAAGCATGCTGATGACAACCGCCGACCATATCGAAGCGCACCGCGAGCAATTATGCGGCGTCATTCGCGCTATGACGAAGGCCACGCAATTCATCACGCACGACCTCAAAGAGGCCGCCCGAGTTCTCACGGATCCGTTAGCCATCGGCTACCTCGAATCGCGCCACATGCTTGAGCAGAACCGCTACGACATGGCGATGAATTCGATGTTTCGGATCGGCATTTATTCGATCCGCGAATTGATGCATCAAGCCCGCCTGATTTCCCGCATGCCGGACGAACACGAACTCTACACGCCGGAACTGCTGAAAGAGGTTAACCCGGCGCTGATCAACCTGAGCGCAGTCTTGCAGCAGGATATTCAAATTGTCGAAACCGATCACGTCTATAAACGGCAGGGCGCTTCGATTCCCCGCCCCGCCGACCATCCGCTTGCGTTCCTGCTCGTGGATGATTCCAGCGTCATTCGGAAAATTCTGAACGATGTCACGACCGCGCTGAATGGCCGAGTGGCCGGAGAAGCGACGACCGGACGGGAAGCGATTGCCCAATATAACAAACTCTCGCCGGATATTGTCATCATGGATCTTTCGATGCCGGATATGACCGGAATTGACGCGATTGCCGGGATTTTGCGCGATCATCCGCAGGCCAACATCATCGTGCTGAGCGGCAGCAATTTTCCAGAAACCCGCCAGCAGGTTTTTGAACTCGGCGCGAAAATGTTTATCGCCAAGCCGTTCGATTTGCAGCGCGTGAAGATGGCTATCAACGCGATTTTGACCTAATAGCGGCGGAACAGAGGCGGCGTGATGAGTGAAGACGCATTGATCATGACAGACGAGGAATTTCACCTCTTTCGGGATTTCGTGTACGCGCAGAGCCATATTTATTGCGCGAGCGCGCAACGCGCGCTCTTTGAAAAAAAAATCCGCAAGAACGTGGAAACCCTTGCGTTGCCGTCGTTTCAGGCGTATTACAACCTGCTGACGCGTTCGCCGGAGCGGGCGCGGGAATGCGCGCGTCTGCTTGAATCCATCGCCGTTCATGAAACCAGCTTTTTCCGCATTTCCGGCCATTTCACAGGACTGACGGAGTTTGTGTTTCCGCAGTTGTCCGCCCGGCCGGAAAAAACGCCGATTCATCTCTGGTCGGTCGGCTGCTCAACCGGCGAAGAGCCGTATTCAATCATCATGACATTTTTGGAATATCAGGAACGGCAAACGGCGGGCGGCGGGCGCGATTTGGCGGTCTTCGCCTCGGATTTATCCGCGTCAGCTATCGCCAAAGCAGAGCACGCCGCGTATTTTCTCAGGCAACTCCGAAAGATTCCGCAACCTTTTCTTGACAAATATTTTATTTGTCATCATGATCAATATCACCTTGTTGACAAAGTGAAACAGCGGGTGACGTTTCGCGTGTTCAATCTCGTGGAACTGCCGACATTTTCCCGCCGGATGTTCGACGTGATTTTTTGCCGCAACGTGTTGATTTATTTCAGCCATCAGGCGCAGATCGAGCTGCTCGACGGTTTATTGAACCTGTTGCGAGTGGGGGGGTATCTTTTTCTCGGAGACGCCGAATCGCTGCACGTTTTTCCCGACATCTGCAAACGGGTTGACTTGATTGAATTACGGAATGCGGTCATTTATCAAAAACGAGGGGGAGGATCGTGATACCCAGTGAAATCCGCGATGCCTTGCATGATCCAAACGAAGAAGTTCGTTTGCAGACCATCATGGAGCTTGCGCCGCCCGTGCAGCAAGAAGACGCCGAAATTTTGGTGGAAATGCTGGGCGATGAAAGCTGGCGCGTGCGCAAAGCCGTCGTGCGCCTGCTGACGCAGACGGACATCAGTCTGATCGTGCCGCTCTTGATGAAAACGCTGACGGAACGGCATATCGGGCCGCGCCATATCCGTTTTCAAAATTCCGCGCTGGAATGCCTGACAGACATCGGCCAACCGGCGATTCCCGCCTTGAGCGCCGCGCTGAGCGATCACGATAAAGATGTCCGCATCGTGACGGCCAACGCGCTTGGCATGATTCGGCATCACGACGCCTGCGACGCGCTGATTCTCGCCCTGCAAGACGAGCATGTGAACGTCCGCTACGCCGCCGTTGAAGCGCTTTCGCGGATTCCCAGCCAAAAATCCGTCCTGCCGTTGACGCGGGTGCTGGAATTTGACGAAGACTGGCTGAAACTCCCAGCGATCTCCGCGTTAGGCCATATCGGCGATTACCGCGCCACGCCTTATTTAATCGCCATTGCCGAGCATCCGCTCTATCTGCAAACCGTCGTGGAAGCGTTGGGCAATATCGGCGACGAACGCGGCATTCCGTCCATTATTCAAGCCCTGAGTTCCACCGATAAAGAAATCCGCAAGACCGCCACGATGTCTATGGAAAGCATGGCGCGGAAATTGGACAAGCTGCACGCGATTATCCAACAGCCCGCGACGTACCGCGCGCTCTTCCGCAACGCCTGTACGGAGCAAATCATGCTGCATCTCGTCGAACTCATGAACGATCAGGATTTCTCACTGGTCATGTCGGCGGTGCGCCTGTTAGGGTGGAGCGGGCGGCAGGATGCGGCGTATGCGCTGTTGGAGCAATTGGAGAACGAACAACTGCTCGAAGCGGTCATCAGCGCGTTGATTGAAATCGGCGAAGAGGCGATTCTGCCGTTGGCGAACGCCTATGAAAACGCGCGCGGCTTAGAGCAGAAGCTTCTGTTGATTGACTGCCTGCGGGAAATCGGCGGCGAAAAGGCATTTACGCTCTTTTTAGCGTATTTGCAGGAGAGCGACGAAGAATTTCTGACCTACGCGCTGCTGAAATCGCTGACCAAAGAGCCGTTCATTTCGCGCATTTTGGCGGAGCGCGATCACAATTTCGCCCTCGTCAAGCAACATGCGCAGCGTCACGCCACCTCGTCGCACCCGCTTGTCCGCGCGGAAGCCATCTATTTATTGGGCTTTCTGCGGGGACGCGACGCGCTCGACGACTTGATGAGCGCGACGAAAGACGTTGACCCGACCATTCGCATCAAGGCGATTGAGCATTTAGGCCGGATGGTCAATGAAGAAGGGTCAATTCTCGAACATTTGGTGTTTCTGCTCTCCGACGATCATCCGAATATTCGCAAGCAGGTGGCCTGCGCGCTGGGGCAGGCGCATGATCCGGCGGCGTTTCCCGCGCTGCTGCTCGTGCTGGATGATTCCAATCCGATTGTGCAGCGCGCCGCCGTGACCGCGATTGGCCGCTATCTGACCACACATCCAGACGCCACGTACCGCGATCAAGTGTTGGAAAAATTGCGCGAGGTGCTGGAAACGCGCTGCCGCCGGTATGAAGACGGTTTGCTCAAAATCGAAATGTGCCAGACGCTTGAGCAAATCCAGATGGACAAAAGCCGGGGGTTGCTGCTGAAATTGACGAATGATTTCGATTTTGACGTGAGAAAAGCGGCGCTGCTCGCGTTAGGCGCGTTTCAGCAGGATTGCGCCGTGTTGACCGTGCCGGTCATGAAATTCGTCAATGACGTGCATTGGAGCGTCCGCGAGGCGGCGGTCACGAGTTTGGGGCTGTTGGGCGCGGAGCAGGCGGAGCCGGTCTTGCTCGACATGCTTGATGATCCCGATATTGCCGTGCGGAAAGCCTTATTGATCACGCTCGGCCGCATCGGCTCTCCCAATGTGATTCCGTTGCTGATTACGTATTTAGCGCATGATGAATTGGATTCGGCGGCGTATCAGGGGCTTCGCTTGATTTTCGACCGACATGCCGGGCAGCTTCAACAATACGTCTTTCATGAAAATCCGAAAGTCCAACTCTATTTACAACATATTCTCGATGAACGCAAGGACAACGTGAACGCCTGAGCGCGGCTGATATCATGCAACTTCAGATCACCACGCAGCTTCCATATACGCAGGAGGATTTCAAACTCCTTCGAGATGCGATTTATAATTATTCGGGCATTTATATCTCGAATGATTATCAAGGCATCTTTATGCGGCGATTAGAGCGGCGCATTCTCGCGCTTGCGATGGACTCGTTCAACGAATATTACTATTATCTGAAATACAATCCCGATAATCATGAAGAATATCGAAAATTGATGGACGCGATCACGATCAAGGAAACGTATTTTTTCCGCGAAGTTGATCAAATGAAAACGTTAGTCAACGAAATTATCCCCGCGATCCGGCGCGAGAAGCCGTTCGAAACCATTAAAATTTGGAGCGCGGGCTGCGCCACCGGCGAAGAACCGTACACGATTGCGATGCTCTGCATCGAAAAAGGGTATCATCTCGGCAACGCCCGCGTCGAGATCTTCGCCAACGACATCAGCCAAGAAGCCATCCAAAAGGCGAAGCAAGGCGTGTATAAGCAAACGTCGTTCCGCAGCACGGACCCGGCGTATCTCCAACGCTTTTTCACCGCCAATGACGACGGCACGCATCGCGTGCGCGACGAGGTGAAAGAACTGCTCAACTTTTTCTGCATCAACCTCTTGGAGAAAAATAGATTGACATTCCTTCCGATTTTCGATATTATTTTTTGTCGAAACTTGATTATCTATTTTGACGACGAATCGAAACGGAAGGTCATTGAAAGCTTTTATCACAAATTATATCCTAAACGCTATTTATTCTTAGGTCATTCGGAATCGCTGATCAATTTTACGCATTTGTTCAAGCTGCAACATTATCAACATTCATTGTTGTATCAGAGAGCGTGACCCATGACGTCCTTTTCAGGCACTTACGAGAAGATCCGCGTGTTAGTGGTTGATGATTCCGCGTTTGTCCGGCGCGCCTTAACCAAAATTCTGGAACACGATCCCCGCATCGAAGTGATTGGCACGGCGTGGGATGGCCGCGAGGCGATTGAGAAAATTCCGCGCATGAAGCCTGATGTCGTCACGATGGACATTAACATGCCGAAAATGAACGGCATCGAAGCGCTCGATGTCATCATGCGGGAAATGCCGGTGCCGGTGATTATCGTCAGTTCGCTGGAAAAATACATCATTGAAGAGACGCTTGAGGCGTTAGAGCATGGGGCGGTGGATTTCGTCATCAAACCGACGGATTTGGCGTCAGACCTGCTGTTTCAGATTAAAACCGAATTAATCAGCAAAGTCGTGGCGTTGGCCTCGCTGAAACGCAACATTGCGCCGCTTCAGATGACGGTGACGCAGGTGCCGAAACGCCAGACGCTTCAAGAGCCGCGCCTTCCCGTCCGCGCCCCCGCGCCGCGCGTCAAGGCCAAAATCGAATGTGTCGCCATCGGCGTTTCGACCGGCGGCCCGACCGCGTTGTATCAAATCATTCCGCGCCTGCCCCAAAATTTCTCGGCCGGCATTCTCATCGTCCAACACATGCCGCCCGGCTTTACCAAGCCGTTGGCGGATCGCATGAATAAAAATTGCGTGTTAGACGTGAAAGAGGCAGAAAGCGGCGATGAAGTCCGCCCAGGCCTCGTGCTGATTGCGCCGGGAGGGCATCACATGTTTCTGCGCACGGATGCGCGCAAAAAAATCGTCATTGACATCAACCGCGAGCCGTCGCATTACATTCACATTCCCTCGATTGACATCACCTTTTCCGATGTCGCCGATTTATACCGCGAACGCGCCGTCGGCGTCATTTTGACCGGCATGGGCAAAGATGGCGTGGACGGGCTGGAGCGAATCAAGAATAACGGCGGGCGCTCCATTGCCGAGGATGAAAGCACGTGCGTGGTGTTTGGCATGCCGGAAGTGGCGATCCGGCGCGGCATTGTCGAGAAAATCGCCCCGATTTACAACATTGCGGATATTTTGCTGGAAATGGTGTAAGTTTCGAAAATTCTTTGGGAGAACGGCGATTTTTCTGATAAAGTTCTTGACAAAAACTCCTCCCTATTTATTGGTTGCCGTCAATAGCCATTGACTTGGCGGTGTAGCTCAGGTGGCCAGAGCATGCGGCTCATATCCGCAGTGTCCGGGGTTCAAATCCCTGCACCGCCATTAGATTGTTTCCTCTCGTTGTTCTCCGTCCGGCAGCCGCCCAGAATGAGCGCACTTCAAAAGCAATTCTATGAACAGGTTCTCGCCTGTATTCGCCAGCATCACCTCATCGCGCCAGAAGACCTCGTCGTAGTCGGCGTCTCTGGCGGCGCGGATTCCGTTGTCCTCCTGCATGTCTTGCATCGGCTGCGCCGCAGCCTCAACATTCGCCTCCATGTCGCGCATCTGAATCACCAATTTCGCGGCGACGAAGCGGCGCGGGATGCCGAATTCGTCCGACAACTCGCGGCGACGCTCTCAATTCCCTGCACGATTGACACGCGCGATGTTCCGGCGCTCATTCGGCGCGACAAGCTTTCGCCGCAAGACGCCGCCCGCCGAGCGCGGTATCAATTTTTCGAGGCCGTCGCTGACCGCGTCGGCGCGCAGAAAATCGCCACCGCGCATCACGCCGACGATCAAGCGGAAACTGTGCTGGCCGGGCTGATTCGCGGTGTGGGGCTGCGCGGCTTGAGCGGCATTCAGCCGATCATGAATGGCCGCATCATCCGGCCGCTGCTCGCGGTCTCGCGGGAACAAATTGACGCCTTCGCCAACGCCGAACGCCTGACGTTCGTGACCGATAGTTCCAATCTCAGCCGCAAATATCTGCGCAATGCTATCCGCCTCGATTTGATTCCTCTGCTGAAAACGCAATTTTCGCCCGCGATTTTGACGCGCCTTTCCGCGTATGCGCAAATGTTTCGGGAAGATGCTTTCTTTATTGACAAAATTGCGCGTACCGCGTACAAGTCTTGTTGTCAACGCGCCGCAGACGCGGTGCATGTTGATGTCGCGCAATTTTCCCAACTCGATAGCACGCTGCAACGAGCCATGATTTGCATGGCGTTTGACGACTTGACTGGCGCGCACCACCTGCTGAACATGCGGCATGTTCAAGCCGTGCAACGCGCATTTAGCGGCCAATCCGCGGCAACGCGCTGCGCGCTGCCGCGCGGAATTATCGCGTTGCGGTCAGCCGCGACCGGCATTTTGCGGCGCGGCGCGCTGGCGGCGCGGTCGGCCGCCGCGCCGCAAAATCAGAACGTTTCCGTCAATGTGCCGGGGCAGACGCGCCTCGCGCAGTGGCGGATTGACGCCGACATCATCGAGACGGACGCGCCTGAATCGTATCTTGAGCGCGGGGACGCGGCGGCGCAGGTGATGGATTTCGAGCGCGTGGCGCTCCCGATAATTGCGCGGTTTCGCTTGCCCGGCGACCGCTTTTGCCAGTTAGGCATGCGCGAAAACAAGCGCGTGAAAACTTTTTTTATTGACCGAAATGTTCCGCGACATGCGCGGCAGCGCATTCCGATTCTGGCAGATCAGCGCGGCATCGTGCTGATTGCCGGATACGCGCTTGATGAGCGCGTCAAGGTGACGCGGCAGACGAGAACAATTTTGCGCTGCCGATGCGTTGAATTATCAAACGATTCGTGGGATCATCTCAATGATGGTGGCGCAGACATTCCTGTCTGAGCAGGCCGAATGACGGACAGACACGAATGTCTGTCCCCACCGCGCCTCATTTGCCATTATCTGCCTGTTTTTGTTTGCGTGTTATGTGGTGAAGTTCGCTCTATTCAACCGCTCGCGTGACGCGAGCAAGAGGAGGGTTTCGTCTTGAGTTCGTTTTATAAAAATATGGCCTTATGGCTGGTGATTGGCATCATTATTGTCTTAGCGTTCGATTTAGTCAGCAATACCAAGCAAAATGAGTTGGAAGAGCTGCCGTTCAGCGAATTGATGAAGAAAGTCGAGAAAAACGAAATCCGCGAACTCGTGATTATTACCGGCGAACAGAAAATTCACGGTCTGACGACGGCGGGCAAAGAATTTCAAACGTATGTGATTATAGACGCCCTCGATTCCGCCTTGCTTGACCGGTTCCGGGCGCAAGGAATTCGCATTGTCGTTGACCCCAAAGATCAAAATTTGTGGTATAGCTACGCACTGACGTGGCTGCCGATGCTGATTTTTGTCGGCATCTGGATATTTTTCATGCGGCAGATGCAGATGGGCGGAAACAAAGCGTTGTCGTTCGGCAAAAGCCGGGCGAAATTGCTTACCGAAGATCACCGCAAAGTGACGTTTAAAGACGTGGCAGGCGTTGATGAAGCGCGGGAAGAACTGCAAGAAATTATCGAATTTTTGAAGGATCCGCAAAAATTTCAGAAGCTCGGCGGGAAAATTCCAAAAGGCGTCTTATTGGTTGGCCCGCCTGGCACGGGGAAAACACTGCTCGCTCGCGCCATCGCCGGAGAAGCGGACGTGCCGTTTTTGAGCATCAGCGGCTCGGATTTCGTGGAAATGTTTGTCGGCGTCGGCGCGTCGCGCGTCCGTGATTTATTTGAGCAGGGCAAGAAAAACGCGCCGTGCATTATTTTTATTGATGAAATGGACGCGGTGGGACGGCATCGCGGCGCTGGCTTAGGCGGCGGGCATGATGAGCGCGAACAGACCTTGAACCAACTGCTTGTTGAAATGGACGGATTCGAATCGAACGAAGGCGTCATCATGGTTGCCGCCACGAACCGCCCCGACGTGCTTGATCCCGCGTTGCTTCGCCCCGGCCGCTTTGACCGGCAGGTCGTGGTGCCGCGCCCGGACGTGCGCGGACGAGAGGGCATTCTTGCCGTGCATACGCGCAACATCCCGTTAGCCGATAACGTTGATTTGTCTATCGTCGCTAGAGGCACGCCCGGTTTTTCCGGCGCAGACCTCGCCAATCTCGTGAATGAAGCCGCCCTGTTAGCGGCGCGACACGATAAGCCGGTCGTTGAAATGAACGATATGGAAGAGGCGAAAGACAAAGTGATGATGGGCAAAGAACGCCGCAGCATCATCATTTCCGACGAAGACAAACGCGTCACGGCGTATCATGAAGCCGGTCATGCGCTTGTCGGCAAATTGACGCCTCACGCGGACCCGGTGCATAAAGTCACGATTATTCCGCGCGGGTACGCGCTCGGCTTGACGCAGCAACTCCCGGAAGGCGACCGCCAGCATTACACGAAGCACTATTGCTTGACTCAAATCGCCATTCTGCTTGGCGGGCGCGTCGCGGAAGAAACCGTTTTGGACGACATCGCCACCGGCGCGTTTGACGATTTGAAACGCGCCACCGAATTAGCGCGGAAAATGGTCTGCGAATGGGGCATGAGCGAAAAAATGGGGCCGCTCGTTTATGGCGAACGGGAAGAGCAAATCTTCCTCGGTCGGGAAATTTCCCGACGGCAGGATTACAGCGAATCCACCGCCGTCAATATTGATAACGAAGTCCGCCGCATTATCTTTGACAGTCTTGAAACCGTCCGAAAACTTCTGCGCGACCATCTCGAATCGCTCCATGCGATTGCTCAGGCGCTGCTGGAAAAAGAGGTACTGGACGGAGAAGATATTGATGTGATTCTGAGGGCGACGAAGCCGTCTCCCGCCTGAAATGCGCCGCCGTTTGCGCGATTTCTGAACATGACACAGGCCGATGCGCCTGAAAAGAGGGCGCGCGTCATCACGCATTATGAACCTCTTGCTGAATCCGTTGGAATGGTTTGATATTTTTCGATGGCAGGATGTGGTGGACATCCTGATTATCGCGTATCTCATTTACAGCCTGCTGTTGATGATCAGAGGCACGCGCACCGCGCAAATGCTGATCGGGCTGTTCGTGATCGGCGGCGGCTATTACGTAGCGGAGCGGTTTCAACTTTACATTCTCAGTTGGGTCATCCGAAATTTATTAGGCTATTTATTCCTGACGATTTTAGTGATTTTTCATCCCGAGATTCGGCGAATGCTGGCGCAAGTCGGACAAAATACTTTTTTCCGGCATTTTTCCGGCATCGAAAAATCGCAGATTATTGATGAAATCGTGCGTTCGACAGAATGGCTCTCCAGCCGCCGCATCGGCGCATTGATGGTCGTGGAGCGCGGCATTGGGCTGAAGCCGTTCGTAAATTCCGGCGTCACGCTTGACGCGGAAGTGTCGAAAGAACTGCTGAGCAGCATTTTCATTTCCGGCGCGCCGTTGCACGACGGAGCGGCGATTATCAAAGACAACCGGCTGGTGTCCGCCGCCTGCTTCCTGCCGCTCACATTAGCCAGCAACATCAGCAAAGAATTGGGGACGCGGCATCGGGCGGCGATTGGCATCACAGAAGAAACTGATGCCGTCGTGGTGATTGTCTCGGAAGAAACCGGCAGCGTCTCGATTGCCGTCGGCGGGGAAATCACGCGGCATTTAGCGTCGGCGGAGTTAAAGCAAGCCTTGAAGAATCTGCTGGGCGAAATGTCCGCAGCAGACGCCAAACCGAAAAAAGCCCGTCTGCTCAAAATGCAAAAGACGCCGAACGCCTCGAATAATTAAGTGAGGATTTACGCATACGCAATGATTGCCCAAATTTGCTATGAACATCTTTGAAAATCTGACGCTCAAAATCGTGTCGTTCGTGTTAGCGGTTATTGTGTGGTTCCTTGTGGTTGGGGAGCAGAAGTCCGAGGTTCGCCTGACCGTTCCCATCGAATTGCGCAACCTGCCGACCGATTTGGAAGTCGTCGAAAGCCTCAGTCAAGTCGAGGTGACGCTGCGCGGCGCGTCAAGCTTTGTCAAGCGCCTAACGCCGGGCGATATTGAAGTGTATGTTGATTTGAACAACGTGGCGCGCGGCATCAATTCGTTCGTGCTGACGCCCGACGCCATTCGCGTCCCGGTCGGCGCGAGCGTCGCGCGCGTCAGCCCGTCGCAAATCGAAGTGTTTTTAGACGCGACGACAACGCGCCTGATTCCGATTGAACCGTTGACGCGCGGCACTCCGGCCGCCGGATATATCGTCAGCGAAGTGACGGCCAAGCCGAACGTCATTTCCGTGACCGGGGCGCAAAACGCCGTCAAAACCATCGCCAAACTCGAAACCGAAGCACTCAATGTCGAGAATGCCGAGAAAACCATCACGCGCCGCGTCAACGTCAAACTCCCTGATAAATCGCTCCGCATCGAGAAAAAAGAAGACGAATCGGTCGAAGTCACGGCAACTATCGCGCCCGAAATGACGAGCAAATTTTTTGAAAATATTCCGGTGCGCGTCGAGAAAACCGCCAAAACGCTGACCGTGTTTCCCGATACCGTGACCGCGCTGATTTACGGGCCGAAATTGCAAGTTTCCGCGCTGACCAGCCGAGATATTCCGGTGTTTATTAATGTGAGCTCGCTTCCAGCCGGGGCATCCGTCGTCGAGCCGACCTTCAGCCTGCCGGAGACGATG
The DNA here is from genome assembly GCA_964498135.1 of uncultured Candidatus Moduliflexus sp. Taxonomy (GTDB): domain Bacteria; phylum Moduliflexota; class Moduliflexia; order Moduliflexales; family Moduliflexaceae; genus Moduliflexus. The sequence continues at coordinate 2,017 of CAZCGG010000113.1, read as the reverse complement.
AGCGTCAAAGTCGCTTATCCGAAAACCGTGACCGTCACGATAGAGAACGTTCGCGAATAGCTTGCCATGTAAATCAGGAGTGCGAAATCAAGATTTCGCGGCCTTTCGCCGTCAAGATTTGACATTCCTGTTTTCATCTTGCGCGTATGTCATCGCATGTCCTAAACGACTCCCAACAGCAAACAGACGGAACGGGCGAACCCGCTCGCCCCGCGCTTGCTGCGCCTTATTGCGGAGGCGTCTCGCTCAGGCCTGTCAGCCGAAATTCGAACATATCACCCCAATGAATGGGATTATTGACAAAATCAATAAATTCCGGATCATCTATTGGAAGAGGCTGAATCAATCTCAGCGAATAGTGGAACGCTCCTTGCAGATAATACGTCTTCTTCCTTTTCAATGCCCGTCCCTGATAGTAATATTCGATTCTGCCGTATTCACGAAGTATTCTTGTGAAGTCGGGAGATGATATTTGAAGAAAACCATCAGTTTTTTCAAATAAAATATATGGATATTCCGCATTCACACCGATGGCATCACTCCATCCGATCTTTTCATACAACAGGATCTCTTGACCAATGAGACTGGTCATCTTCGCCGCCTGTACATCCTCAAGGGTCATCGCCTTGGCAGATCGCGGAAGAAGAGTCTCATCATCATTATCATCATGGCAGGACAGGCAGCCCATGATGAACAACAGCACGGTGACAAAGAGGGTCATTTTGTTTGTCGTTCTCATGATTACCACCTCCATTGCGCATAGACCTGCTCGTTTCCGGCGGGGGAAAGCGTGCAGGTATAATACCAATGCCCATTCTCCGGCACCATCGTTAATTGGGCGCGTGCCGGGACGCACCAGGCGCTGGCGGGCCGGATGCCATTCCGAAATTCGACTTCGACTTTGGCCGTGTCGCCGCCGATCCACGGCGTCCCAATCAGTCCGCCGCACGAACCCGTTGATTTGACTTGGTACACGAAATACCAGCCCGCTTCGGCGTCATCCGTGCCGCAGGTCGTGGCCGGGCGCGGCGTCGGGGTGGCGGTTGGCCGCGGCGCAGAATTGATCTTGTGATTCATATTCAGTTCCATTTATTTGCAGCGCAGGCGGCGGAACGGGCGAACCCGCCCGCCCGCGCTTGCTGCGCCTTATTGCGGAGGCGTCTCGCTCAGGCCCGTCAGCCGGAATTCAATTATGTCATTCCAATAGATGGGATTATTGACGAGTTCAATAAATTCCAGTTCATCTATCGGTTGAGGCTGAATGAATCTCCTTGAATAATGGAACGCTCCTTGCAAGTAATACCTTTTCTTTCTTTTCAATTCCCGTCCCTGATAGTAAAACTCAATTCTGCCGAATTCACGAAGTTTTCTTGTCAGGTCAAAAGAATATATTTCGATACAGCTATCGGTTTCTTTATACCAGAGGTACGGCAGCACCTCTGGAATGCCGATGGCATTATTCCATCCGATATTTTCATACAACAGAATCTCTTGACCAATGAGACTGGTCATCTTCGTCGCCTGCACATCATCAAGAGTCATCGCCTTGACAGAATCGGGAAGAAGGGTCTCATCATCATTCTTATCATCACGGCAGGACAAACAGCACATGATAAGCAGTACGGTAACACAGAGCATCATCCTTTTCGTCGTTCGCATGCTTACCACCTCCATTGCGCATAGACTTGCTCGTTTCCGGCAGGGGAGAGCGTGCAGGTATAATACCAATGCCCATTCTCCGGCACAATCGTTAATCGGGCGCGTCCCGGCACGCACCAGGCGCTGGCGGGCCGGATGCCATTCCGAAATTCGACTTCGACTTTGGCCGTGTCGCCGCCGATCCACGGCGTCCCAATCAGTCCGCCGCACGAACCCGTTGATTTGACTTGGTACACGAAATACCAGCCCGCTTCGGCGTCATCCGTGCCGCAGGTCGTGGCCGGGCGCGGCGTCGGGGTGGCGGTTGGCCGCGGCGCAGAATTGATCTTGTGATTCATATTCAGTTCCATTTATTTGC
>CAZCGG010000112.1:12093-14015 GCA_964498135.1 uncultured Candidatus Moduliflexus sp. | reverse complement strand
TCAAGGAATTAACCGCGTATCTTCTTTCGATATTTGCGAGCCGCGCTGAAAAACCACCTATGGGATAAATACGATTATTCGCCCCACCATGGTAGAGACGAGATGTGAGGGCGAGACTTCAAACGTCTTGAAGACGTTTGAAGTCTTTTATCAATGAGAAACGCAATTGGTCTCAGTTCATCATGAACGTCTTCATGGCTATTTGGGAGAATTTGGCATGGCAACCGCATCGTCTTCAGGGCAGCGTGTGCTGATTGTTGATGATAAATTAGATAATATTTACATTCTGATCGGCCTGTTGGAACATGTCGGCTTTGAACTGCTCATCGGGCAGAGCGGGCAGGAAGTTTTTGAGTTGATCCCTCACGCGCTCCCCGATATTATTCTCTTGGATGTCATGATGCATGACATGGACGGGTTTGAAGTCTGCCGCCGCTTGAAAGCCAACGAACAGACGCGTGACATTCCGGTCATTTTCATCACGGCCTTGAGCGACCATGTTGACATTTTGAAGGGCTTCGAAGTTGGCGCGGTGGATTACATCACGAAGCCGTTCCAGAATGAAGAAGTATTCGCCCGCGTCAAAACGCATTTAGCCGTGCGGCAGCTTCAAACGCGGTTGGAAAATGCCAATAAGATGTTGCAGCAGCGCACGAACGAACTGGAATTCGTCAACAAAGAATTGAAAGATTTCGCCTATATCGTGTCGCATGATTTGAAAGCCCCGTTGCGCGGCATTAATCAGCTTTCCGGCTGGCTCGCGCAGGATTACGCCAACGTGATTGATGAGAGCGGGCAGGAATTGATTCAACTGCTGATGAGCCGGGTCAAGCGCATGGATCGCCTGATTGACGGCATTTTAGCCTATTCCAGAGCCGGGCGGATTCCGAGCAGTATGGAGCTGATCGATCTTGCGCCGTTGATTCGTGAGGTCATTAAAAGCCTGATGCCGCCGGAAAACGTGAACATCGCGCTGGAAACGCCGTTTCCGGTTGTGCCGGGCAACGCGACGCAGTTTGTTCAAATTTTTCAGAATTTGTTGAGCAATGCGCTGAAATTCATGGATAAACCGAACGGGAAAATTCGGCTGGGATGCCGGGATGATCAGTCGCGCTGGACGTTCTGGGTGGCGGATAACGGGCCGGGAATCGCGGCGGAACATTACGAAAAAGTCTTTCAGATTTTTCAAACGCTGCGCAGCGCGGACGAAAATTCGCAAAGCACGGGGATCGGCCTGACCATCGTGAAAAAAATCGTGGAATCGTATGGCGGGAACGTCTGGATTGAAAGCCGCCTTGGGGAGGGCAGCACGTTTTGGTGGACGTATCCGCAAGCGCAATAGACGGCGCGGGGCGTCGGAATGGGGCGGGCTCACCACGAACGCGGGTTAGCGCGAACGGGAACATGCGCCGCCGTTCGCGCTGAGCTTGTCGAAGGGCGAATTTCCTACGTCGTTTCATCAAGCCACGCCTCCGCGTCGGCGATAGCGTGAAACATGTTTTTCACCATTCCAGTTTTCGTTGACCATTTCGCTAACGCCATTTTTTCTAACGCTTTTTCTTTTGGGAGAATTTCCGCCGTTTTCCTCAATCCGGCGGCAAGCGTGACCTGTTGGGCGCGTTCATGCACGGCCGCAACCTCCGCCGGGGGCGTAATCATACGCGTGACATCCGCTAACACGGTAAAGCCGGGCGATATTTCTTGTCAAGCTTTTTTCATATCCTCGACATATGCGGGAACGATTTCCGGACTCTTCCAAAAACCGATAATTGTCAGGTAAATGCGATTTTTGGTCGTGTCAACCGCAATTGAATAATACGCTGTTTTTGCAATGGTTTTCATCTGCTCCCTCCGTTGGAACGGCGATGTCCGATGTTTTGAAAAGCGGATGGTTCGTCAACGCGTGAACTTCACTCCAAAAA
>CAZCGG010000112.1:8332-11993 GCA_964498135.1 uncultured Candidatus Moduliflexus sp. | reverse complement strand
AGGCGTTTCATGACCTCCGGGAGATGTTGCTGAATGATCTCGATGTTCCACTCAAATAACTCCGTCGCTTGAACGGCTTTTGCGGTTGCCGAGCGTTTGTTTTGCGGGCTGGTGACGCCGATTTCCCCAAGAATTTCGCCGATGCCCATGCCGCGAATGACTTGCCCGGTTTCGGAAATAATCCCAATCCTGCCCGACAGAATCAGGCTGAAAATTCCGCGAGAAAAATCCCCCTTTTTGAAAATCGTTTCCCCGGCGGGAATCAGGCGGATTTTCCCATAATGCAGCATAAGATGGCTGTTGATCTCGTCCAAATTTTTCAACAGGGCGCATTCTTGAATCGCGGTTAAAATGCTCTGTGCGCGCATAAAAGGGAACTGTTTCCCTCCAAGTCGCAGCGCGCGCGGAGAAACTTCGTTGCTTCGCGCGCTCCGCGTCTCGATGATAAAAAAGTTGTTCGCGTAACGAATGATCTTAGAAACTGTTTTAAAAGTTGTGCGTGTTCCCCTGAAGCGAACAACACGGTAGCCCCGCCCCTACGTGGCGGGGCATTGGCGCATTTTCCCGCCTACCGTATTGTTCATGATCTTTTAAAACAGACTCTGAGAAGACAGACGCGCCGCCGCCGTGAATGTTTAGCGCAAATTTCCGCAAAACGCGAGGGCTTGCGCGAGCAGTAATTGCGTCACGCGCCGCAGAAAGGCGTAATCCAGCGTGTCGGGCGTGTCGGTTGGGCGATGATAGTTGGCATTCCGAAAAAAGGCGGTATCCGTCCATAAACAGGCGGGGATGCGTTTGCGCCAAAAATGAACGTGATCGCTGCGGAGCAGATGATAGACGGCAAAATCCAGCCCGCCGCCCAATTGCAGGGCAAAGACCGGCAATTCTGCGCAGTGCGCGCGCGCCTGCTGCAAAAGCGGCGTCACATGCGCGGCGGCTTCTCGGTTGGCGACAATGCCGAGGAAATCGCCGACCGACGGGATGGAGACGCAGAGGCCACGCGGCGCGCGCTGCGAATGCGGCGCATGGCTGCAAAATCCGACCATTTCGAGAATGTGCGCGACGCCGATTTCCATGCCGCTGCCGGGCAAAAACGTCTTCACGAAATCCGCGCTGCCGATGATGAAATCCTCTTCGCGGTTGAAAGCGACGAAACAGACCGGCGCGTTCGGCGCGTATGTCGCAAGCAATTCGGCGCAGGCGAGCATCGCCGCCACCGCGCTGGCGTTATCGTCCGCGCCGGGCGAGCGCTGCGCGCTGTCGTAATGCCCGCCAATCAACATGACGCGGCCGCGCGGCGCATCCGGCGGTAGCGCCACAAGATTCTGATGTTTCCCTTGTGAAATCGTGGCGTATCCGGCGGCGTGAAATTGCCCGGCCAGCCACGTTTCCGTCCATTGATTCCGCTCAAATTCCGCGAAAAAGTGGCGCGGAACGGCGATTTTCGTCACAATCTCGCGCAGCCGCGCTTCGGAAACTTCCGCGAGCATGGCCGCTGCGCATTCATGCGGAATTCTCGGCGCATAATCAAACGAACGAAGCAGTTTCATTGTCTTTTCTATGAGCCCCCTGACAATTAAGTAATTATGAATAATGTTTTTCGAATTCACGCGAAGCCCGCGAAGCCCGCAAAGGTCATGTGTGACCATCTTTGCGAGCTTCGCGGGCTTCGCGTGAAAAATACAACAAAACAAATTGTAGTTACTTATGTTGGGGATACCGGCAAAATCATTCCGCTTGCGCAATAGTTGCGATCTGCGCGAGAGAAAGACTTGACTTTTTTCTGACATGCCGGTACAATTATTGAAATCTTTCGCGAACAGCAACATCAATCAGAGACCGAAATCCTATGGAAGCCATACGCCTGATTACGCAGATTCACCATCAACGGCTGATGCTTGAGATGCCGCCCGGATTTGACGGAATCGATGTGGAAGTGCTGATTTTGCCGGTCGAACCGGAACGGCAATCGCCGCCGTTGGACAAAGAGGCATTCCTGCAATTTCTGCGCAATGGGCCGACGCTGAGCGATGATGAAATTCGCCGCATGGATGAGGTGAAAAAGGAGTTCCGACATTGGACAACCGACGAGTTCTGATTGATACGACGATTATCATCGGCTACGCGCGCCGCAAAGAAAAAGAAAATACGCTGCTCTACAACCTCTACCAATCGTATGACACGATGTTTGTGTCGTCGGTGACGGTCTTTGAGGCGTTTTACGGCTGCAACCCCGAACATGAGCGGGCGATGGCGCATCTGTTCAAAGGGCTTGTCGTCATCCCGTTTGACGGAGAAATCGCCCACATCGCAAGCCGGGAATACCAGAAAATCCGGTCGGACGGCGGCTTTATCGAAGTGCGCGAATTGGTCGTCGGCGTCACCGCGATAGTAAAAAATCTGCCCTTAGCGACGCTGAACGCGCAAGCGTTTCGCGTCTTGCCGGACGTGAAAATCGTGTTCTAAATCGGCAAAGAAGAAAACGTCGGTAGGGCAGACATTTCTGTCTGCCAGGAACAGGCAAAAATGCCTGTTCCGCTCATGCGTTCGCGGATTCGCCCGTTAGTCGGATGACTGAGCCGGAATAGCGGTTGAGATGCGTGTTCGCCACGTGATAGGCGTCGCGGGCGGCCTCAAGCCCCTGCCCAATCGCGTCGAATTTCCCTTCAAACAGGGCGAAATGCCGTTGCGCTTTTTGCAAATTCTCAATCGTTTTTTCGACGCTCGCCGCCATCTCGTAATATTCCTGCGCAATCGCAATGCCGCGCAGCGCAATCGCCAGCGTATTCGGCGACGCCGGAAACACCTGCATTTTCGACAAATCTTCCCACAACGCTTGATCTCGAATCAACTCAAAATAGAGAATTTCGCTCGGCAGAAACATAATCGCCATGTCCATTGTCCCCAAATCCGGGCGGATGTACTTGCTGATGCGCTTCGCCTCCATGCGCAGCACTTTGCCGAGAATTTTGCGGGCTTCGGTCAACTGTTTCGGATCCGACGAATTAAAAAGCGCCACGACCTGCTCGCGCGGAAATTTGCTGTCAATCGGCAGCGCGGCTTTCGGAAATTTGACTAATACGTCCACGCGCCCGACGCCGTCCAGCGAGCTTTGCAACTCAAACAGATGCGCCGGAAGAAAATCGCGCAGCAGCCGCTCCAGCGTCGCTTCGCCGAAGCCGCCGCGCAAATGCGGCAAGCGTAGCAGATTGTTCAACTCGTTGATCGAGTTGCCGACCGTGCCGACGGCATGCAAGTGCATTTCCGCCGCTTTCAGGTGTTCCTGCACTTTTTCGAAATGCCGGAAGCCTTCCTGCATCTGCTCGTTCAATTTCGCCTGCACATCCTCGCCAATCGCGCTCAGGCGTTCATCCACCTTCCCGCGAATCAGTTCCAATTCCTGCCGCGTGTTCTCCTCTAATTGGCGCAGCCGAAGCTCCAACGCCTGCGTGGTTTTGACCTGCATGATGCGCGCTTCTTTGCGCCCCTGCGTCAACTGCGTTTCGACGCGCTCTTGAATCTGCTGAAATTCCGCGTTCAACCGGTCGGCGAGTTCCTGCCGCAGATTGCCGGACGAGCGGGCGATGCGCTCCGCCGTATCGGAAAAGCTTGTTTGAAGCAGATGGCTGAGATACGCCTGTTGATCGGCGAAATCCTGCCG
>CAZCGG010000112.1:3519-8232 GCA_964498135.1 uncultured Candidatus Moduliflexus sp. | reverse complement strand
GGGGCAGCCAATCGTTTGCCCGAATTGTCAGAGCAAGAGCGTTCACCGGGGATGTTTTGACGCGAAAAGTTCCGCAGAACAGCCCGAGCCTCGGCGGCGGCGTTGCTGCCGGAGGCGGCATGAAATGGAAACGCATTTTTCACAGGAGGAATAACGTATGCCACGATTTGATGGAACATGGCCGCAAGGACAGGGATCGCGCACTGGCGGCGGTTTTGGCCGTTGCATGCCAGATGCCATTTCAACCCCACTGTATGGCGTCGGACGCGGCGGAGTGCCGTTCGGCGGAGGACGTGGGTTCGCGCATGGCGGCGGACAAGGCCGCTGCCGGGCATATTTCCGTAGTGGATTCGCGCCAGCCCCGCCGTATGATGACGCGCAAGAGCGCGAATTACTGCGGCAGGAAGCGCAGCAATTGCAGGCGCAGTTAGATCGGATCAACGCGCGGTTGTCTGATTTAACGCGCCAAACAGACGCTTCAGAATAAGGTTGGAGCGGCATCGGGTGCGCTTGCGCGCGTCCGATGCCGCCGCAGGGTTCATGATTCTTACCATTGCTAGCGGAAAAGGCGGCACGGGCAAAACGACGGTCGCGGTCAATCTTGCCCGAGTGGCCGAATCGCCGGTCATGCTGTTGGATTGCGACGTGGAAGAGCCGAACGCGCATTTGTTTCTTGCGCCGACGCTAACGGCGACGCTGCCGGTCTTCAAGCCGATTCCGCGCGTTGATGCGGCGAAATGCGCGCTCTGCGGCAAATGCGCGGAAGTCTGCGCGTATCACGCTATTGCCGTCTTGCCGAAGGCGGTGTTTGTCTGCGATAGTTTGTGTCACGGCTGCGGCGGCTGCGCGCGGTTTTGCCCGGAGCGGGCCATCACGGAAGAAGGGCATCAGGTCGGCGTCGTGGAAATTGGGCAATCCGGCGGCATCGCCTTTGCGCAAGGCCGCCTGAATGTCGGCGAGGCAATGGCGGGGCCGGTGATTCGCGCCGTCAAGCATCAGATTCCGCCGCAAGGCTTGGCGATTCTCGACGCGCCGCCCGGCACGTCCTGTTCTGTTGTCGGCACGCTGCGACAGAGCGATGCATGTGTGTTAGTGACCGAGCCGACGCCGTTCGGCCTGCACGATTTGCGGTTAGCCATCGAAGTGGCGCGTCGAATGGGCATTCCGCACGGCGTGGTCATCAATCGCGACGGCGAGGGCGATTCTGGCGTTGAGGCGTATTGTCAAACGGAGCGGATTCCGATGTTGATGCGCTTGCCCGCAGACCGGCGCATCGCGGAAGCGTATTCACGAGGCGAGATGGCAGTGGACGCGCTGCCGGAATATCGGCCGGCGTTTCAAGCCTTGTTGAACGCATGCCGCGCATTGGCGCAGGAGGGGCGAGAGGCATGCAAGAACTTGTGATCATCAGCGGAAAAGGGGGGACGGGCAAAACGTCTTTGACGGCGGCCTTTGCCGCGTTAGCGCAGCCGGTCGCGCTGGCGGATTGCGATGTGGACGCCGCCGATTTGCATTTGATGCTGCGCCCGCGCATCCGCCAGCGCGAAGAATTTCGCAGCGGCGCGACAGCCGTGATTCATCCCGAACGTTGCACGCAGTGCGGCGCATGCCGCGCCGCCTGCCGTTTTGACGCGATTGACGCGGCGTTCGTTGTCGATCCGCTTGCTTGCGAAGGCTGCCGCGTTTGTTTGTATGCCTGTCCGGTTCAGGCCGTCACGATGGCAGAAAACGCCTGCGGCGAGTGGTTTGTGTCGGACACGGATTACGGCGCAATGGCGCATGCCGCGTTGGGCGTGGCCGCCGAGAATTCTGGAAAATTAGTGGCGACGGTGCGGCAGCAGGCGAAACGCATCGCAGCGGAAGAAGGCCGCGATTTGATTCTGATTGACGGCTCGCCGGGCATCGGCTGCCCGGTGATTTCCTCGATTGCTGGAGCCGCGCTCGTGTGCGTCGTGACTGAGCCGACGCTGCCCGGGTTGCACGATTTGCGGCGCGTTATTGACTTGACGGCGCATTTTAACATTCCTGCGACGGTGTGCGTGAATAAAGCCGATATTAACCCAGCGATGACGGCGCAAATCGCGGCATATTGCGCCGAACGCGCGCTGCCAGTTGCGGGAACGCTGCCATACGATCCGTTAATAACCGAAGCGGTCATTCGACAGAGGCCGGTGACGGAATTGGCGCCCGACGCCGAGATTTCGCGGTTGATTCAGCAAATGTGGGAGCGGCTTGAACAGCAACTGTGCGAGAAGGATGCCGCAACTCATTGATGTATAACAATTTTTATCCTATGCGAAAGGAACAAATGCGACATTATGGCGACATGTGATCACGAAAAAAGTTGTTCGCAGTGCGAATCTGCGGAATCATGCAATCAGGATGAGAAAACGCGCCACGAAGAAGAACGGTTGCGCGCGCAGCTTCAAAAAATCGATCATACGATTGTCGTGATGAGCGGCAAAGGCGGCGTCGGCAAATCAACCGTCGCCACGAGTTTGGCCGTCACGCTGGCTGGCCGCGATCATTTAGTCGGCTTGTTGGACGCCGATATTCACGGCCCGAATATTCCCAAAATGCTCGGCATCGAAGGCGCGCAATTCATCAATCGCGGCGACGGCATCCGGCCGGTGGCCGTTTATCCGAATCTGCAAGTCGCGTCGGTGGCGTTTTTGCTGGAATCGCCGGATAGTGCGGTGATTTGGCGCGGCCCGCTGAAACATGCCGTGATCCGGCAGTTTCTCGGCGACGTGACGTGGGGCGAGCTTGATTATTTGATCGTGGATTTGCCGCCCGGCACGGGTGATGAGGCGTTGAGCGTCGCGCAGACGATTCAGGCCGTCGGCGGGGCGATTATCGTGACGACGCCGCAGGATGTCGCATTGCTGGATGCCCGCAAAAGCGTGGATTTCGCGCGCAAATTGCATATTCCGATTCTTGGCATCGTGGAAAACATGAGTGGCTTTATTTGTCCGCATTGCGGCAAACGCACCGATATTTTCAAAAGCGGCGGCGGCGAACAGGCGGCGAATGCCATGAACGAGCCATTTTTAGGGCGCATTCCGTTGGTGGCCGATGTCGTGACACATTGCGACAAAGGCACGCCGTATGTCGAACAATTTCCGCAATCCGAAATGGCGCAAGCGTTTTCGCAGATGGCGGATGCGTGTGAAACTCTTTAATTGAAGGGGAAATATGCCAACATACGAATATGAATGTCAAGGCTGCGGCCATCGTTTCGAGCGGTTTCACGGCATCAACGAAACGCCGGTCGAAACGTGCCCTGAATGTCAGGGGAACGTGCGCCGCATGGTGAGCGCGGGCGCAGGCGTGATTATCAAAGGCGGGAGCGCGTCCGGTCATGCGCCGCAATGCGGGCGCGAGCAGACGTGCTGCGGACGGTCGCAGCGGTGCGATACGCCAGCCTGTCATCAGTAAAACATGATGAATAAGAAAGGCGCGTTGACGCTTTCGCTCGGTGAATAATGAGCAAAAGCGACTCGCGTTCTTTCATAAAAAATTCCTATGAAAATTTGCATTCCGGTTTTAGCGCAGCAGGGCATGAACAGCCCGCTTTCATCACATTTCGGTCAGGCTGACCATTTTGCGATGTACGATGAAGAAACGAAACAGTTGACGTTTTTCAACAATACCGGCCACCATCACGGCGGCACGCTGACGCCAGCAGAAGTCATTCAGCAAGCCGGGGCGCAGGTCGTTCTGTGCGGCGGGTTAGGGACGAAAGCGGTGCAGTTGTTTCAACATGCCGGGATTCGCGTTTTTAATCAGGCGAGCGGCACCGTGTCGGAAATTTTGGCCGCGTATCAGGCTGGACGCTTGTCGGAAGCCACTGACGCGACGGCCTGTCACGATCACGCGCATTAAGCGCAGAATGAAAGGCGTTTGGCAGTCCGCGCCATGGCGCGGACTGCCAAACGGCAACGAATGATGTTGATTGCATGTTCCGCGCAAGGGACGACGTTAGATGCGCCGATTGACCCACGTTTAGGGCGTACGCAGCAATTTTTGTTAGTGGATGCGGACTCGCTGGCGTGTGAAGTGATCGCCAATCCAAACGGCAATGCTTCCGGCGGCGCGGGGATTCAGGTCGCGCAACTGCTCGCTTCAAAAGGAACGCAGGCCGTGATTACCGGCAATTGCGGGCCGAATGCGTTCGCCACGTTTCAAGCGGCTGGCATTCCTGTCTATACGGGCGCATCCGGCACAATTCGAGAGGCGTTGGCGCAATATCAACGCGGCGAGTTAACGGCGGCGGCGCAGCCGAATGTCGGCGGTCACTTCGGCGATGGGCGCAAGGCCGCGTAATCCCAGGAACTCATGAAAGACGAATTTGTCATCAGCGCGGCGGTTTTGTTGATTCTCGTCGTGATACCGCTCGCAATCTCGTTGCTGATTGATCAAGGAGAAATTAGCATGACTAATGACGCATCCGCGCAGGCGCGCGCCTTTGAAATAACGGTGTTGTATGATAACGAGCCGATGCGGCCGGGCTTGAAGACGGCTTGGGGTTTTGCCTGTCTGATTCGCTCCGCGCAGGAAACGATTCTGTTTGATACGGGTGGCGACGGCGCGGTGTTGCTGCATAACATGGCCGCGTTAGGCATGTCGCCGAATAGCATTGATGCAATCGTTCTTTCCCATCAGCATTGGGATCACGTCGGCGGACTGTTTGCGCTATTGAACGCGCTTGAC
>CAZCGG010000112.1:0-3419 GCA_964498135.1 uncultured Candidatus Moduliflexus sp. | reverse complement strand
TGATATTGGCGCAGCAGGTTCGCCATCGTGACGCTCCGGCCTTGCCGCATTGCTTCCAGCAGCATTTGCGCGGTTTGATACCCCTGCCCTTGCAGCCGCTCTAAAAATTCGGAATTGACCGGATATGCTTCCAGAATGCACAGCGCGTCGAGAATTTGCGCGCAAAACGCCTGAAGTTGCTCCGGCGCAAGCGCGGAAAGCGGCGTCTCCGCGACCTGCTGGCATATCGCGTGGATTCGGACGAAGCGGAGTTTGACATTCAACGCGCCGGACAAATGCTGCAAGACCTGATTCGTCAATTCTAACAGTGCGTCTTGGGCGGCGCTGACGGGATTGGAGATTAAGCTCAGCAACACGCGGTTATGCTTGATGTAGCGGGTTTTATGGCGCATCGCAATTTCTTCCGGCGACATGCACCGGAGCAGTGTCCCGTCTTTGCCGATATGCGCGAAGCGGCGCAGCACGCGGAAAATATACGTATCGGGATCGTCGCGGATATGGTAAAGAATCGCGTCTAAATACGAAAAGCGTTTGTGGGAAAACCCCGCGCCGATGGTCTGCGTGTTGATGACTTCCAGCACGAGAATCAACGTTTGGCGCAGGCCGCGCAGTTGCGCCTCGTATTTTTCGCCGAGGTCGGATGATTCCAGCAGTTCGATGGCATTGCTCAGATGTCGTTGATGCTCTTCCAGCGTGAAAAGCGGCTCAAGCAGCAGATGCTCGAACGTCGTCGTATTTACCCGTTTATACACGTCAATCGCCTGATTCATGACATGGCGGCTGTGAATTTTATACGCTTCGTTGACCTTTTCAAGGGCGGACTGATACCGCTCAACGCTCAGGTCAATGCTGTCTTTCAGTTCCTCGAACACATCGCGGTACACGGCGGCGAAATTCGTGAGGGCGCGTTTTTCGATGAACGACACGACATCTTCGAGCAGCTTGCGGATCGCGCGGAGTTCTTCGAGCGAATAGCCCGCAAACACGAGGTCTTCGGTATCGAGCGAGAGGAATTTGCGCGAGTAGAGGTCGGCCTTGCTCAGGCGCGACGCGATGACTTTCGGAATGACGGCGAGCAAATCATTGCTTTTGGTAATCGAATCGGTCAGCGAGAGGTCAAGGTCATCCTGAAGCGTCAGTTCGATGGCGATATTGAAGAGGTCTTCGCTCAGATTGATGAGTTCATCGGACGAAAACGCCTCAATCAGTTGATCAATATTATCCTCATCCATCGGCAGCATAGTTCCCTGACGCGACGCTTCCGAAAAGAAGTGTCAGACGCGGCGAACGCGCCTGACAATCCTCTCGAAGAGCTATCCGACGCTGATCAAATCCAGCGTTTTTTTCCAACGCTGCTCCAACGCATGTTTGACGGGGCGATGCTGCGGCAGCAACAAGCCCGGATCGCGCTGAATGAGCGCGAACGCCTCTTCGCGCGCCTGCTCCAGCAATTTGACGTCGCGGATTAAGTTCGCCACGTTCAAATCCGGCAGGCCGGATTGCTTCGTGCCGAAAAATTCGCCGGGCCCGCGAATTTCCAAATCTCGCTCCGCAATGACGAACCCATCCGTCGTTTCCACCATCGCGTCAAGCCGTTTCCGCGCCTCGTCGCTCATCGGAAACGACGTCATCAGCAGGCAGTGCGATTGCGCCGCGCCGCGCCCGACGCGCCCGCGCAATTGGTGAAGCTGCGACAGGCCGAACCGTTCCGCGTGTTCAATCAGCATGACCGTCGCGTTCGGCACGTCAATGCCGACTTCCAGCACCGTCGTCGAAACAAGAATGTGCAGGTCATGCTGCTTGAACGCCGTCATCTGCCGGTCTTTTTCTTCGGCCTTCATGCGCCCATGCACTAATCCGATCCGGTACTGCGGAAACACGTCTTTCGCCAAATGCTCCGACATTTCGGTCGCGGCCTTGAGGTCAAGCTTTTCCGATTCCTCGACCAGCGGATAGACGATGTACGCCTGCCGTCCGCGCTCGATTTCCCTCTCAATTAGGCGATACGCCTTCTCGCGGTCTTTTTCGTAGAAGCGTTTCGTCATGACCGGCGTGCGCCCCGGCGGAAGTTCGTCGAGAATGGACACGTCGAGATCGCCATACATCGTCAGCGACAACGTGCGCGGAATCGGCGTAGCGGTCATGATCAGCACGTCCGGGTTGTAGCCCTTCGCTTTCAGCGTGGCGCGCTGCATGACGCCGAATTTGTGCTGCTCGTCAATGACAATCAACCCTAACCGGTGAAACGCGACATCATGCTGCAAGAGCGCGTGCGTCCCGACAACCAAGTCAATTTCGCCGCGCTCGACGCCCGCCAGCAGGTCGTCGCGCTCGCGCTTGCGCAAGCCGCCGGTCAGCAGCCTCGCCGAAATCGTCCGCGCCGCGCCGTATAACTCCGCCTGCGGCCGCTCGGTTTGCGCGGCTGGCGCAAGATCGCCCTGCTGAATCCGCCGGTTCAATTGCGCAAGATAGGCGGAGATTTTGCGGAAATGCTGCTCCGCGAGAATTTCCGTCGGCACCATGATTGCGCCCTGAAATCCGGCCTCAACCGCCGACAGCAGCGCGACTAACGCCACCAGCGTTTTTCCAGAGCCGACATCCCCTTGCAACAGGCGATTCATGACTTTCGGCGAGCGCATGTTCGCTTGGATTTCTTGAATCACGCGGTTCTGCGCAGAAGTCAAGGAAAAATCAAGCGATTCGCGCAAATAGCGTTCCAATTTCCCGTCGAACCGGAACGCGATGCCCTGCTCTTCTTGCGTGACGTGATGCTGCCGCAGCCCCATGCCAAGCTCTAACAGGAAGAATTCATCGAAAATCAGGCGGTGGTGCGCCGGGGATTTTTCAAAATTCAGCAGTTCGACATCTTCCGTTTGCTCTGGAAAATGGACGCGCCGCAGCGCCTCGCGCAACGGGAGAAATTGGTATTTCCGGCGCAGGTCGAGCGGCAGCGTTTCTTCGGCGGATTCGGCGAATTGATCCACGATCTGCTTCATCACTTTCCGCATTTCTTTCTGGTACAGCCCTTCTGTCAGGGCGTAGATCGGCACGATGCGCCCGGTATGCAGCAATTCCGCGTCCGCGTCGGCCTCGTCGAGAATCTCGTATTCCGGCTGAATCATTTCCAGCCCGCCGTAGCGTTTCAGCGTGATTTTGCCGCTCAATACCACCCGCGTGCCGGGCGTGAAGATTTTTTTCAGAAACGCCTGATTGAACCATTTCGCCGTAAAAACGCCGGTGTCGTCGCCGATCATCAATTCGAAAATTTTGGCATGCTGTTTCGGCGAAACGGTCACGCCGCTCGCGCGCACGATGCCGTAAATCGTGGTCGGCTTGTCGCTTGGGCGCAGCCGGGAGATTTTTTCGATGCGGCGGCGATCTTCGTAGCGGCGCGGAAAGCAGAATAAGGCTTCTTGAAT
>CAZCGG010000111.1:1867-14037 GCA_964498135.1 uncultured Candidatus Moduliflexus sp. | reverse complement strand
ATCTTGAAAAAGCGCAAGCCGCCTTCGAAATCTGCCAGCATTACGCGCTCGGCGACACGCTGCTCTATCTCGGCAAAGCGCATCTCGGCCTCGGCGGCGTCATCTTGCGTCGGCAGGGAAAAGAATATGTCGCGCAGGCGTTGGCGGAATTCGAGCGGCTGGAGTTAGCGCATAAAGCGCAAGAGGCGCGGGAATTGTTGAAAGCATTGCCGTGATCCGCTCGTCCCGTAAGGGACGCCCGCGAATAGCCCGCCGATTCATCGGCGGGGAAACGAAATTGTCATACAATCAAAAGGAGCGTAAATATGTCAGCAACGGCATTATCAAACGTGCAACGCGAACTATTGACGTTATACACGACCAACCTCAGCGACGAGGATTTGCGCGCGTTGAAATTCCTGTTGGCTCGATTTTTTGCGCAACGGGCGATTCAGGAGGCCGACCGCGTCTGGAATGAACGCCGCCTCACGCAAGCGGATATGGAGACATGGCTCAATGAAGCATAGACTCCGCCTCGTGCTTGATACGAATATTTTCTTGGTGTCCATTTCGTCAAAATCGGCGTATCATTGGATCTTCGAAGCCTTGTTGGCCGATGAGTTCGATCTCTGTCTCACGCACGATATTTTGTTGGAATACGAGGAAATTATCGGGCGCAAATTTAACCCACATGTGGCGCAGGACGTGATGAGAGCGTTATTGGAATTGCCGAATGTTTATCGCGTGAATGTCTTTTTCCAATGGCGATTGATTTCCAATGATCCTGACGATAACAAATTTGCGGACTGTGCCGTGAGCGCCAATGCGGACTATATCGTATCGAATGATCGAGATTATCGCCTGTTGAACACGATTGACTTTCCGCCGATTCGTGTCCTGACTATAGCTGAATTCAGCGCGATGTTTCAGAAACGTCGCGATTGATCACGGCGGAATTCGAGCGGCTGGAATTGGCGCATAAAGCCAGCGAAGCGCGGGAAATATTGAATACCTTATAAAGGAGGATGTTATGCAAACAATAGTCAATACCGATGAATTATATGTCATGATCAAACGCGCGGTGCGTGAAGTGCTTCATGATGAATTGGAGGAATTTTGGCAAAGAACGATTCCTTTCGCCTCGCAAGCCGAAATGAATGATATCATCGAACACTACGGGACGCCATTGATCGTCAAAGACGTCGCCCATAGTGAAACGCTCTCTCTATGAATTGGCGCGTAGATTATTCCAAAGATGCCCATAAGTTTATCGTCAAACATCGGATTCAAGAAATGATGACGCAAGAGTTGAAGAAGTTTCTACTCAAGCTTGAAGGGCAAAATAGTTCGATTGACGTCAAAAAATTGTGGGGCGAATGGGCGGGATATTATCGCATCCGTAAAGGGACGTTACGCATTATTTTCATGATAGATGTTACGGAACACGTCATGTTTGTCGAGCGCGTTGATTTTCGAGGGAATGTGTATAAATAGATGAAACTCGGCGGCAGGGGAAAAAGTGCGTCACGCAGGCGTTGGCGGAATTCGAGCGGCTGAAGTTGGCGCATAAAGCCAGCGAAGCGCGGGGAATGTTGAAAAAATTGCCATGATCAGTTCGTCCCGTAGGGACGCCCGCAAATAGCCCGCCGATTCATCGGCGGGAAACCAATCGGCGGGAAACCAATCGGCGGGAAACCAATCGGCGGGGATGAAACGGCGGGAAACCGAATCGGCGCGAATATGGAATTAAACGGCGGATGTTTATTCCGCCATCGAATCCGCCAATAAATTGGCGGGCTATTTGCGAACGTCCCTACGGGACGGCGTCGGCGCGCAGAAAAATCACGCATGCCATTTTTCTGCTTGACCTGAAGAATTCTTCATGTTATGCTATGGCGTTCTCATGATGATGACGCCTGAACAGAGGCGACGCCGGTTCGGGTTTCCACGCAATAGGAAGGAAACAGCCTGAATAGAGGAGGATTTCGCGCTATGGCATTTCCGGGAAGATTTTATCGCGACGGCGGCTTGCTCAAGCAGGAAAATGTCGCGGGCAATCTCCGCCTGTTCTTTGTCGAACAGTTCGGATTCAATCATTTTTTCAACGACGAAATTTTCAAGTGGATTGACGCTTTGGCCGATAGCGGCGTGAACGGCATGCGCGTGTTCGGCTTTTGGCCGTTCGGAAACGGGCAGGAAGAAGAACCCTATGTCAAAACTGGCGCGACATACGATTTGAACCAGTTCAATGACCGGTTTTTCGAATATCAGCAGAATTGGGTTGCGTATGCGGAAGAATGCGGCATTGCGGTGCTGTATGAATTATTTGATACCTGCGGCATCACGCAGGCGTCGGTCGCGCCGCATCATCCCTTTTACCAGCTTGTCGGCGGGAGCGCGAAAGCCTTTGCGGACGTGAATAACACCGCGTTGCTGGACATTCAAAAATGTTATGTTGCGAAAGTGATTGAGACGCTGCGCAAGCGCCGGAACGTGCTGCTCGGCGTCATGAACGAATATCGCGAGGACAAACGCTGGCATTTCGAAATGTCGCGCTACGTCCGGTTGCTCTGGCCGGACGCGCTGATTTCCGGCAGCGAAGAAAACTCCCCGGCCGCGGACGATCCGAATGTGGATATGTGGTTCATTCATACCGGCCGCTATAATCTCGCCACCGGCGAGTCGGATGTTTCCGCCGATGTCCGCGCCATGCGCGCCAAGACGCGGAGCGACACGCTGATCGGCTTTTCGACAGACGGCTTCGGCCAGAGCGGCATTGAGCGGGAAAATCCCGACGACATGCGCCGCTTGGCGCAAGACGCGAATCGCGCCGGGCTGCAACTCTTCGGGTTTCTGGATCATCGCGCCTACCTCCCGGAACGCGGCGATTCCAGCGCGGCGCAGCTCAATCTCGCCGCCTATCAGGCGATTGTCGAGGAATTGAAGCCGTACCCCGTCCCGCCCGTGAAGTCGAAGCCGAAATTCCGGTTCGATGACGATTCGTACAAAAGCTTTGCCCGGAAAGGCGTTCCGGCGGATGTGATCACGCGACTGCGCCCGTTGAACGGCAAAGAGTTTGTCGTCAAAGAGGAGTTGCTCGACGCGATCCGACTGATTATCGGGCGGCCGCAGGCGGATCATTACGCGGACGTGTTCGCAAAATACACCGTCATCGGCCGGCCGGTCGAAGGCTTTCTCGATATTTTCCGCGTCGCCGCGCTCCCTTCGACACATCCCGGCGCATTCAGCGAGCGCAACGGCAAGGCCATTCGCGCCACGACGCAGCAGGGATTTCTCTGCTACGGGCAATATAAAAAAGGGTATCCCGTCAAACCGTTGAAAGCCTTGTTCAGCGTTCAGATTGACAATAACACGGCGGATGACCGGAACATCCTGATTTTAGACGTGTACGACCATCACAGCGACCGCGTGATTGGGAAAGAGGTCATCACCCGCAAAGATTTCCCGAACGCGAATCAATTCTGCCTGTTCAGCTTTGATTTCACGCCGCCGAGCGCGGACGCCAACATGGAATTCCGCATGTATTACATGGGCTATTCCTACGTGCTGGCCGATAAAATCGCCGTGATTGACCCGACAGACGCGCGAATTACGGATGCGGCGCAGATTCCCAATTTCGTGCCGTCGTTTGGCGAAGAGCCGCCGGTCAGCGCGGGCGGCGGAGAGATTTTCGGGGAATTGGTCATACACGATCCGCTCACGAACGGCCGGACGGTCGGCGTGGTCAACGGCGGCGCGTTCACGCCGGGCGGCTACAACATCACGACGAATTTTTACGGCTCGCTCGTGTACGAAACCGGCATTACGGGGAATATCGGCGTGGAATTCGACGCGAAGGGCTACATTGACCGCGAAGAATGCGCGGACAGCAAATTGGTGGTTTTGTTGATGTACGACGCCCCGCGTGACGCCAATCTCGGCGATCCGGCGATTTGGCGGGAATCGTCTTACAGCGTGCTGGAAATGCGCAAGCGCGGCCATGTCGCCGGATTCGAGCATGTGACGAACGGCTTGGGGCTGAAATGCGGCTCGCATGGGGACGGGCTGGAATTCGGCACATGGGCCGGGCATGGGCTGGCAGGCCATCCGCTTGAATGGAATCCCGACGTGACCTATCACTGGGTTGTGACGTGGAAAAACGGCGCATTGGAGATTCTTCGCAACAAGCAGCCGATGTACGCGGTGAACACCTTGCCGCAATATGAGCCGAAAGGCCGCATGGTCGTGCGCATCGGTGGAACGCACTGGGGGCGCAGCGGCCCACGCGGCGTGACTTATTCGAATGTCCGTATTTACCGGGTATAGCAAAAAAACAGCGATTCCCCTCTTGGGAGGGGCAAGGGGTGAGTGGCGGCATTCCCAGCGTCTTCGCGTCAGCCACCCACCCCCCACCCCTCCCAAGAGGGGAGTTCGCGGTCATCAGATCACATCTGCTACGTAACGTGAGTCATGCACGAACATCACTTTTTGAGGAGGAAGCGGCGTATGAAATCGTTGAAAATTCTGGCGTTGGGCATCTCATTACTCGTTATGGCAACCAATTGCAAGCTGAGCGAACAGGAAATTGCGTCTGGCAAGCCGACCACCGTTGCGAGCGGCGTCACGGATCCGGTCACCTCAAGCGGCACGAGCGGCGGCGAGACGAATTTGTCCGACGCTGACGTGAGCGGCGCGCTCATTTACGATCCATTGACTAACGGCGCGAGCGTGGGAATGGCCTATGGCGGAACGTTTACCTCCGCCGGGTATCGCCTCGATTCGGATGTGGGGTCATATCTCGCCTATTCAACGGGCATCACGACGGGCGGAATTCGCGTCGAATTTGACGCGACGGGCTACGAAACGTATGGGGAAGGCGTCAAAAAAATCGTCATCGAAATTTTCGATACGTCGCACGACACCAGTTGGGCGGCCGGCCCGGTGTGGGAAACATCCTCCTTATGCCAAGTCAAAAAAGTGGATGAAAAAATCCGCGTCAAAGTCGGCTCGAGCGGCGCGTGGGAAGATGAGTATGTCGGCTCATTCGACTGGAACAGCTACATGACGTATCATTGGGTGATTAACGTTCAGAACGGCGTGCTTACTGTGACACGCAACGGCGAAACGGTCGCCTCGAAGTCATCTCAATTCAATCCGGTAGGCGCGGCGCTGAATGTCCGCATTGGCGGGAGTTGGTGGGATGGCGGCTCGGCCGGAGTGACGTATTCGAATGTCGTGATTTACAGCCTTTAACCAGCCGGAAACGAAGACGTAGGGACGTTCAATCGAACGCCCCTGCAATGATTCGAGCAAGAGGACGAAAACATGGCAGAAACGGGGCATTCAGCAGAGACGCGAGCAACGCTGCCAGAAGGATTTCTTGACGTGTTTGGCGTGGCCGCGCTGCCTTCGACGCATCCGGCGGCGATGGTCGAGGGCGGCGGCAAAGCCATTCGCGCCACCGAGCAGCAGGGCTTTCTCTGTTTCGGGCAGTATAAAACCGGCTATCCGACGATCCCGCTGCAAGCGTTTTTCAGCGTCAAGATTGACCGGAATACGGGGGATGACCGGAATATTTTGATTCTGGACGTGTACGATCATCACACAGATCGCGTCATCGGCAAGCGGCTGATGACGCGGAAAGATTTCCCGCGCGCGAATGAATTCTGCCTGTTCGCCTTCGATTTCACGCCGCCGAGCGCGCAGGCGAACATGGAATTTCGGGCGTATTACATGGGCGCGGCGTCCGTGTCGGCCGATAAAATCGCCATCGTTGACCCGGCAAAACGGAAAATCGGCAGCGTCGCGGATCTTCCGCCAGCCGCTCCGGGCGCGCCCGCGAAACCGGCTGCTCCGCCGCAGCCCGCGCCGGGCGGCGACCTGCTCTGCGTTCCGGCAATCACGGCGGAAACGGTGAACAAGGCGGGCGGAAAACTGCGCGGCGGCGCGTATCTCAGTTCCGGCCAATTTACGCCGACGCTGACCGGCGGGTTGGAATTTGCGCTGACGCTGGACGCCTCGCGCCCGTACCGCGTCGAAATTGACATTGAGGGCAACATTCCGAATTGGTCGTTCGGCGAGGAGAATGGCGGCAAAGTCTCGCTGTTCACGATTCAGCAGGAGCAGGGCTTTTATTGCGTCTCGTTGCAGCGCATGTACGGCGATTATCGCGGCGGCGGGCGGTTTCGCCTGTTCGTGACGGATCGCCGCGATCCGCGCGAGGAAGGCGCGGCCTGGTTAGTGACGATCCCCGATCTGTCCGGCGATTATCATTGCCGCAATTGGGGGAATGAACTGCATCATTTTGAAGCGATTATTTATGGCAATCGCTGCCAACTGAACATTGACCAGTATGTTTCCAAATGGGCGATTGCGCCGTTTGCCATCGGCGGCCAGCGCAAGATCGCGCTGATGATCGGCAACCGCGAGCCGAAGCGTCTTTTTTTGGAAGAAGCCGCCTTGACGCGCTTCCAGCGCTTTAAAATCGCCTATATCGAATAGTCGGCATGTTCGCCCTTTCAGGGCGATGGGATAAAGCCAGATGCTTCAACATCTGGAACAATTGGAACAATAAGCATGTTCGCCCATTTAGGGCGGAAATAACTGAGGAGATCGACATGGGATTTATCGGGCGCATGTACCGCGAAGGGACGACGCTGAAAATCGAGGGCGTTGCGGGCGCGCCGAAACTGCTGATTGTCGAGCAGTTCGGCTTTACGCATTATTTCAACGGCGACATTTTTCAATGGATTGACGCGCTTGCGGCATCAGGCGCAAACGGCATGCGCGTGTTCGGCTTTTGGCCGTTCGGACGCGGCGCGGAAGAAGAGCCGTACGTCAAAATCGGCGGCGGGTACGATCTCAATGCGTTCAACCAACGCTTTTTCGACTATTTGGCGCAATGGGTGGCGTATGCCCATGAAAAGGGGATTGTCGTGCTGTATGAATTGTTCGATACCTGCGGCGTCAAATGGCAGGACGTGGGCGCGTACAATCCATTTTACCATCTTGTCGGCAGCAGCACAAAAAATTTTTCCAATCTGAATAACGCACGTTTATTCGAGCTTCAAAAGCAATATATTCGGAAAGTCGTCGAATCGGTCAAACCGGACGTTCATCAAAATGTCATGTTCGGCATCATGAACGAATACGTGGAAAACAAAGAATGGCATTACGCGATGTCGCGCTACGTGAAAAGCCTTGCGCCGAAGACGCTGATCGCCGGAAGCGAAGAAGGCTCAACCGCCACCGCCGACCCGACGGTGGATATTTGGTTTGTCCATAAAGGCCGCTACGACTTGAAAACCGGCGCGTCGAACGTGCCGGCCGACGCGAACGATTTGCGCCAGCAAACCGGCAACCGGAAAATTATCGGCTTTTCGACGGACGGCTTCATGCCGGAAGGCACGGGGCGCGAAAATCCGACCGATATGCGGCGGCTCGCGCAGGACGTGAACAGGGCGAATTTGCAACTCTTCGGTTTCCTCGATCAAAAGGCGTATTCCGGGCAAAATCAGGCGTATGGCGTCCTGTCGCGCCTGAATATCGAGACGTATAAAGCGATTGTGTCGGAATTTCACCCGACGCCGCTCGCCACACAGCCCGCGCCGCTGCCAGAGGGCTTTCTGGATGTTTTTCAGGTCTATCGCCTCCCCTCGACGCATCCCAACGCCTTTTATGAACGCGGCGGCAAAGCGATTCGCGCCACGACGCGGCAGGGGTTTCTCTGCTTCGGGCAGTATAAAACCGGCTATCCGACGATGCCGCTCAAAGCCTATTTCAGCATTTTGGTGGACAATAACACGGCGGATGACCGGAATCTCTTGATTTTAGACGTGTACGACCACCAAAGCGACCGCGTGATCGGCAAGCGCGTGATTACGCGGAAAGATTTTGCGAAAGCGAACGAATTCTGCCTGTTCGAGTTCGATTTCATGCCGCCGAGCGCGCAGGCAAACATGGAATTTCGGGTGTATTATATGGGGCATTCTTACGTGCTGGCCGATAAAATCGCCGTGATTGATCCCGCCAAAATCAGCATTCACGCCGCGACAGACATTCCTTGAACATCTGGGACACAGGCTTTTGAAGTCTTCGAGACTTCAAAAGTCTCGCGCCCTGTTTACAAATTCATCAAAGAAATTTTTCGGCGCGTCTTGACAATTCATGACGCGGCGCGTATTCTACACCATATCCGATATTTCTGCGGATGATGGACAGTGATGTGATCTGCTCTCAGCAGGCCGCCTGCTTGAACAGAACGCATGAGAACGCTTCAGCTTTCACGAATGAAGGAGATAAGAATGACAACACTTGGCGCTTCATGGCAATTATCGGCGCAACAGCCGACGCATCCGGTCGTGGATGTCGAAGAGCCGAATTTATTCAGGGAAATGTTTCCCTATAGCGAAGTCCCCAAAACGGTGTTTGACGGGGAAATGGTGGACGTGAAACCCGCGCCTGAAATCTGGATTACCGATACCACGTTTCGGGATGGGCAGCAAGCGCGGCCGCCGTTCACGGTTGAGCAGATTTCGAAATTGTATGACCTGTTGGCTCGCCTGAGCGGGCCGAACGGCGTCATTCGGCAGACAGAATTTTTCATTTATTCCGCGCAAGACCGCGAGGCGCTCGAAGAAGTGCGGCGCAAAGGGTATCGCTACCCTGAGCCGACCGCGTGGATTCGGGCGACGCCGCAGGATTTGGAACTTGTCAAAAACGTCGGCATCAAAGAGTGCGGCATGCTGACTTCGATTTCAGATTATCATATTTTTCTGAAATTCCGCAAAACGCGGCGGCAAGTGCTGGATTCGTTCATGAACGTCGTCAAAGCGGCGGCGGATAACGGCATGGAAACGATCCGCTGCCATTACGAAGACGTGACGCGCGCCGATTATTGGGGGACGGTGATTCCGTTCACCGAAGCGTTGATGAATTTCTCCGCGAAATCGGGGATGCGGATTAAAATCCGGTTGTGCGATACGATGGGGTATGGCTTGCCCTATCCAGGCGTCGCGCTGCCGCGTTCCGTGCAAAAAATCGTCTATTATTTGCAGCGCGAATTCGGCATTCCGTCGCAGAATTTGGAATGGCATGGGCATAACGATTTTCATAAAGTCCATATCAATTCGGTGACGGCGTGGCTCTCCGGCGTCTCCGCCGCGAATGGCGCAATTTTGAGCCTCGGCGAGCGCACCGGCAACTCGCCGATTGAGGCGTTAGCCGTCGAATACGCCTCGCTGACGGGCAGCACGAACGGCATGGATTTGTCGGCGATCACCGATATTGTCAATTACATGCGCGACATCGGCTATACCGTGCCGACGAATTATCCCTTTGGCGGCGAGCGGTTCAACGTCACAATGGCGGGCATTCATGCCGACGGCGTGATGAAAAATGAGGAAATTTACAATATTTTCGACACAGAGAAAATCTTGAATCGTCCGCTCGGCGTTCATATCACGAACCGTTCCGGCATCGCGGGCGTCGGCTTCTGGGTGAACGAACAGATGCGGCGGCGCAGCCTGCCGCCGTTGGATAAGCGGGATCCGCGCGTGGCCGCGATTTTTGAGTGGGTTGAGGCGCAGTATAACGCCGGCCGCGAAACGGCGATGTCGCCGGAAGAAATGATGGCGCAATTCAAGATCAATTTTCCCGAATTAACATAACGCATGTGCTGAGAGTTGTCAGGCGCGTTGAACGCGCCTGACAACTTTTTCTCTTTTGCCATGGACACTCCCTCTTCTCAGCCGATGCTCGACGCGCTGTTCGTTTATGGCACGCTCAACGATCCGTATGTGCGCAAGCTGGTCATGGGCGAAACCCTGCCGGTTGAAGCGGCGATTCTGTACGATTACCGCCGCGTGCATCCGAAAAGCGGCTATCCGATAGCGATTCCTTGGAGCGGCTCGAAAATCGAAGGGTCTCTCGTCTATCAGGTCACGCCCGACATTCTCAAAAAGCTTGATGATTACGAGGCCGAAGGGACGCTCTTCGCCCGCGAAGCCGTGACCGTGCATGTCGGCGAGCAGACGCTGCCGGCGTATGTTTATACCGGCATCACTAGCGCGCTCAAGCCGTATTTCAAGAAAGGCGTGGGGATGCGCGACCGCATCGAGGAATTTATCGAAACGCAGGTCAGCAAGCACCTCGAACACACCGCGCCCAAATACGTCCACAAAGACATTGACCACGAAGGGCTGCCGCTCAAAGTCACGAAAGAACTGCTGTCCGAAGAGACGCATTCCCTCATGCGCGAATATTTTCAGGAAGCGGGCTTGCCGGTCTTCATCATCAAGCACGAGTTGGAAAACGCCGACATTCCTACCCTCGATTGGATCAAATACGCCCCGAAAGCCGCCGACTACGCCGACGAATATATTAAATTAGCCGTCAAATTCATGATTTTCAGTCAGCTTGAAGAACGATTCCGGCGGGAATTCTGCCCCTACGTCAAGGCGGCGGACGAATATTACCGGCACACGATTTCCGCGCTGATGGCCTTGAAACTGCTGGTTTCGAATTACCGGCAGATGCAGTCCGCGATGTTCGAATTGGGCGCGGACACCTACGATCCGTCCTTTTCTTACGTGGATTACACGGTCGCGGCCATTCTGATCGCCAAAGAATTGTATCGCGACGAGCAGGCCAAAGATATTGCCGCGTGGATTAAAGAAAACCGCACGATTGGCGCGATGCCGTTAGGCGCGGAATTGGAATTTTCCAACATCGGCGGGCGCGTGATTGGCTCGAAAGAAGGGGACGATCCGAAATACGACGGTTTTTATTATTTTTACGATTTCGATCTCATGCGGCGCGGCTGGAAACTTGGGGCGCATGTGGATGATCACGGCTTTTTGACGACAACGCACACGCGCACACGGGGCTTTTTGGAATTGGCCTTCGGACGCTATAAATTGTTGGGCGACGTGTCGAAACCGGCCACGCAAGATCCGTGGATTCTCAGCCAAATGATTGATTTGGCAATCCGCTTTCTCAGCATCCGCCCGCATAGCCTGCATATCAGCTTGCAAATCCCGGAAAACACGACCTTCCGGCGCTTGACGAACCCGGATTTTCTGCTCTGCCTGCTCCTGCTCGGCGGCGATCTTCGGCTGGATGAGCAGGGCAAACTGCGCGAAATGCGGATTTTCCGCAAAGACATTATCCGCGATGACCGGAACGTCCACTTTTCGCGGCTGAATCGCCATCATAACAACGTGGACGAAACGAAATGGAACGTCGTGGTGGAATACCAGTTTGCCCGGCTCTTTTTTGATTACGATTATCTGCCGTTGATTACCGCGCTCAAAGGCTTTCAACTCGGCGCGAATCCCATGCCGCTGCGCGAAGGGAAACATTGCCCGGCGGACGAGCAGAATCAGGAACTTGAGGCGTTTCTCATCACATGGGCGGCCGAGCCGAAGCCGATCAGCCAAGATTCGATAGATCAATTCATAGACATCGTTGAAGAGGGGCTGGCCGTTGAGATGAAGATGATGACGCAAAGACAGGGGCAGGAGACGCATCGCGGCTTGTGGCGAATTGAAAAACAGCTTGAACATCGCAATCAGCAGATTTATAACTATTATGCCTACAACAGCTAAACAACACCTCATCAAAACGATTGAAACGCACCGCGACGAATTGATTTTCCGCATTTGCCGACAATTGCAGCAATTTGCGCATTCGCATTACGAAACGCTTCCGTTCGAGCGACATCAGGAGCATGAGGAATGGTTCTTGAGCGTGATTCTGGAAACCCTGCGCAATGAAGAGTCCGAGGCGTTAGCGGCCTATCTTGAAGAGCTTGTCAAGCAGCGCGCCAACGAAGGCTACACGCTGGAAGAACTGCAACGCGCGTTTGAAATCGTCAACGAGACGCTCTGGCAGGCGTTGGCGAAATATTGGCCGATTGAAGAATCGCTGATAGACGGCATGGTCATTCTCAAAAAGCTCTTCAAGGAAATTCACGCCTCGCTCGGCCCGCTCTATTTTCGGAACAGTTACGCCGCCCCGACGGAAAAATTCGATTATCTTCGCCGCAAATTCGCCGAATACCGGCACACGAACTGCCCATCGTGATTGTAACTCATGTTACGCATTCCCCCTCTTGGGAGGGGCAAGGGGTGGGTAGCAGCTTTCTCGGCGTCTTCGCCTCAGCCCCCCTCCCAAGAGGGGAGTTGGTCATT
>CAZCGG010000111.1:0-1767 GCA_964498135.1 uncultured Candidatus Moduliflexus sp. | reverse complement strand
CCCCTCCCAAGAGGGGAGTTGGTCATTGGATCAAATCTGCTGCTTTACCCAGTCCGTCGTCAATACGGCGGAAACAGCCGCCGCAAGCCGTGCGCCAAGACAAGCAACAGAAACCAGCCGTTTCGCAGGCCGAGCGCGAACGGCGAAAGCGGGATGGCGCGCTGCGGCCTCTGCGCGGCAATCACCTCATCCAGACGGGCAGCCAGCCGCTCCATCCAAGCGACGCTGCGCGGCCATTCGCAGAGGCCGTCGCGCCACGCCTGCGGAATCCCCGTCTTGCCGACGCCCGCGCCCACAATCCCCCCGACAATCGCGGCAGTTGTGTCGGTGTCGCCGCCGCAGCGAATCACGGCAAGCACGGCTTCCCGAAAATCACGCGGATGCGTCAGCCACGCATGCAGCGCGACCGGCAGCGTATGGTAGATGTAGCCGCTTACGCCGCGCCGCAAGCCGAGTTCCGCCGCAAACGCCTCCGTGGAAATGGCGCGCGTCACGGCGGAGGCGACCTGCTCAAGCAGGCGGTTGAATTCCGGCAAATCGTCCGGCGCGAACGGCTCGCAAAGCGGCAGCAGCGCGGCAAGATATGCCGGAACGTCCGCCGGGCGCGCGGCGTGAACGCTTGAGACATGCGCCGCGACCGCGACTGCCAATGCGCCGAGTTCAGCCTTCGGATCCGTATGCGTCAGGCGCGTTGACGCCCGGACGAGTTCGCGCAGCCGCGCCGGGTTATCCCCAGAGCAGACGCCGAGAATCGCGCTCCGCATCGCCGCGCCGTTTCCGGCGGAATAGACGCCGCTGCGCGTCGGCGGAATGCCGATCCACAATTTGAGAATCGCCCGCAGCGTGGCAAATCCCACTCCGGCGGGCAGCCCAAGCAGCCAGCCGCGCAGCCGCCACGCGAGGCTGCGGAGAAACGCCTCCGGCTCTCCGGCGGACGCCATCAGCGCTTGCGCCGTCATGCAGGCGTGTTCGGTGTCATCGGAGACCATGCCTTTGCCAAACAGGAAATGATAACGGTCAACTTCGGGAAAGAGCTTGCGCTGCCGCTCTTTTGACAGCCCTTCGCAGCTTAATCCAAGCGCGTCGCCGACCGCCGCGCCGATAAGACATCCTTCGATAGCCGATAATTTTTTCCGCATATTATAGAGACGAGCAAGAAGGCTCGATGTCGCGTCATTTACTTAATTTCGCCGCCATTCAAAACTTGACAGCCAGAAATATGCTTGCCATCTTTGCCGCATCACGCAAAGGAGGTTCAACGCGCATTATGGATAAAATTTACGAATTAGAGCAGCGCTTGAAAGAATATAAACAGCAGAGCAAACGGGCGGAAGAGGCCGCATTGAAGCAGCTTCTCACCTATCCTGAACATTCGGGAACGCTGACCGCCGACGAGGTGCTGCGCCGAGAATTGCTCCGCCATCATACGCGGCTGCTCCTCCTTGACGAAATCGAGGAGTGGATTGACGAACTCAGAGGCATTCGTTTATATCAATTATACGCGCAAGATGAGCAGGGCAAGCAGAGCTTTCGCGGGGCGCGGCAATATATGACCGAAAAAGAAGCGGACGAAGTGAATGCCGCGTTTGAGGCGAATCATGAGCATCTGCGCTGGAAGCCGATTGATCTGTTCGAGGAAACAGAGTTGCCCTGAACATGCGTCTTCGACGCGCTCAGGGCAAACGGATGCGCCTTCCTCCTTCATGGCGAACGCCCCGTTCGTGGCGAGCGTGTCGAACCACGATGCGCGCATCCTGCTATCATCAT
>CAZCGG010000110.1:9945-14040 GCA_964498135.1 uncultured Candidatus Moduliflexus sp. | reverse complement strand
GCAACATGACTGCCGCAGAAATTGCAAAAATTGTTGGAGTGTCCCGCAGCACGGTCACGCGGGTGGTGAACGGCTATCCGTATACCGCCGAAGAAACGCGCCAGAAAGTGCTGGATGCCGTCAAGCAATACGGCTACGTGCCGAATGCCTCAGCGAGAAGTCTGGTTGGCAAAAAGCCAAAGGAAATCGGGTTGTTTATCTATGCCGCCAATGATATTTCGTCTTCGATGTATTTCGGCGGCTTGATGACGCATGTGGTTGATTGCGCGGAGGAACGTGGGTATAACGTCCTCACGTCGCTTGTCAAGCCCGGTCAGGAAGGCAAGATCGCATTCGTGCTGAATAACGAAAGCATTCAGGGCGCGATTATTACAGGCGGGGCGATGGCAGAGCAGGAGACGCTGGCCTTAATGGCGAGCCGCCATAAAATTTTAGTGGTTGATCAAGTGCGCTATGAGACGGAATTGACCGAATATTGCGGGCTGGTGAACCGCGATAATTTTGGCGGCGCGTATGTAGCGACTGAATACCTCATCAAGCGCGGCCATCGGAACATCATGCACATCGCCGGAACATTAACGAGAATATCGGCGCTGGAGCGGCTGGACGGATATAAAAAAGCGTTGCAGGATTACAATGTGAGATTTCAGAAAAAACTAGTTCTGCAAGGCGACTTTAGCGACGCGACGGCGGAAAATGCGCTAATAAAGTATCTGCATGCTCAGCCGCCGCCCACGGCGATTTTTGCATGCAATGACATGACTGCCATCGGCGCGATGCGGGCGTTGAAGGCGAAAGGGTACGGCATTCCGCGAGACGTGTCCATTGTCGGTTTTGATGATATTTATTTTGCGAAAGAAATTGAGCCAAAACTGACCACCATCAGTTCATCGCCGAAAACGATTGCGGTTGAGGCGGTGGAAAAACTTGTGAAGATGATCGAAACCGACGATTTGAAGCAGTCGAAAACTATTATCGGCGTCAGCCTGGTCGAAAGGGATTCGGTGAGATCTGTGTAAGGTAATCTCATATTTTTTAGATTATATTTAACACGTGTTAGCGATTCAAGGAGAACATCACGATGAAACGATCATATCTGAAATTACTGATAGATAGTGTGATGACGGTTGCGCTCATCATGCTGATGGAGCCGCATGCGACTGGATTAAGCCTGCATGAATGGGGCGGCTTGGTGATTTGCGTAGCCTTCTTCGCGCATGCATTGCTGAATTGGAAATGGATCGCCTGCGTCACGGGCAAGTTTTTCGCCAAGCTGCCCGCCAAAAGCCGCGTCAATTACTGCTTAGACGCGCTGCTTGCGGCAGGTTTCTTTTTGACGGTCTTGAGCGGCATGGCGATTGCCAAAACGATTGACTTTACGTGGCTCTCTTTGCCGGGAACATGGCCTTTTTGGCGCGGGCTGCATACGCTCGCGGCATTGCTGACCCTGCTCGCCGTTGGCGTTCATGTCGGCTTGCATTGGAAATGGGTTGTGTATCAATGCAAGAAAAGGAAGCAGGAGGCGGCTCATGCGTAAATTACTCGGAACATGCGCGCTCGTGGCGTTGATTTCCTGCGCCGCCGTCTGGGGAACGCAGCGCATCGGTTTGTTTCCGCGATTGTCGGGGGCTTTGAGTTCGCTGGTTTTTGGAACATCCAATGCGAATCATGCCAAGCCAGCAAAACAGACCGCGCAGGATTCTCAAGCGTCAGCCAATGCGAATACGGATAACGGGCAGGTGGAACGGCCGAACAAACGCGCGCTGGCGTCCCCGTTGGATAGCTGGAAAAATGTGTGCGCGTATGTCGCGGTCTTCGCATTCGTCGTGATGGCAACGTATTACGGCGAACAAGTGACTAACCGTTTCTGGATATAGCTGTGAACACCTTTTTCCTTGACCACAGAGGGGGCGGTAGGGCGGACGAAAACGAGCGCAAGAAATGGAAGCAAAGCAGGTTGGAAGGAGATGTTTGAGCGGCGATTCATCGTTCAACAGAAAAACAACACAAGGAAGGAGTAAGACTATGAAATTTCACAACATGGGAATGGCTGTGATGCTGGCCGCAATGGTATGCGCCAGCGCGTCAGTTCAGGCGGAAAATGCCGATCCGTTTGTCGCTTCGGCCGCTGCCGGAATTGTCAAGACCGAAGCCGGTCAACTTCAGGGATGTATTCGTCACGGGATTTACACGTATCAGGGCGTGCCGTATGCCAAAGCCGAACGATTCATGATGCCCGCCAAAGTCGAGAAATGGGACGGCATCCGGGCGGCGCTCACCTACGGGGAAATCTGCCCGTCTCCAGCGATGACGGCGGTACCCGGCGATGATCTGTTCAATCCCCACCGCTACCTGCCCCAGAATGAGCATTGCCAGTTTCTCAACATCTGGACGCCGGGGATTCAGGATAACAAGGCGCGGCCGGTCATGGTCTGGATTCATGGCGGCGGGTTTACCAATGGCTCATCCATTGAACAATTAGCGTATGACGGCGAAAACCTGAGCAAAAAGGGCGATGTTGTCGTGGTCTCCCTCAACCACCGCCTGAATGTTTTGGGCTATCTCGACCTCTCCGCCTATGGCGAGCAGTACAAATTTTCGGGGAACGTCGGCGTTGCGGATATGGTGGCCGCGCTTGAATGGATTCAGACCAATATCGCCGAATTTGGCGGCGATTCGAATAACATCACCCTGTTCGGGCAGTCGGGCGGCGGCGGCAAAATTTTAACGCTCATGGCAACCCCGGCGGCCAAAGGGTTGTTCCACAAAGCCATCGTTCAAAGCGGCACGTATTCCGGCATGGGCATGACGCTCATCGAGCCGAAAGCAAGCCGCCGCGTCGCCGAGTTTACGTTGGCGAACCTTGGCCTGAAACCTGAGCAAGTCAAGGAACTCCAGACAATTCCGTATCACCAGTTGATCGAGGCTGCGAATAAGGCGTTGCAGCAAACGGCGGAAGAGCAGCAGATTTCGGGCTTGTTTGGCGGCTTCTCGCTGATGTGGGCGCCGATTATGGATGGAGCGTATGTTCCGGTTCATCCGGTCAGCCCGGAGTTCGCCGCCCAGTCGAAAGAGATTCCTCTCATGATTGGCACGGTTTTGAATGAATTTGCCACAATCATCACGAATGCCCCGCTTGCCCTTGAAATGAACAATAAAAATACCTGGAGCGCAGAACAGGCGCAGGCCGAATTGTCGAAAAAATACGGCGATAAGGCTGAGGCGATTGGAAAAGCGTTCCTCGCCGCGTATCCAGATAAAAAGCTCGCCGACGCCTCTTTCCTTGATGCGCTGGTGCGCCCGAACACGCTCGCGGCGGCGCAATTGAAGGCCGATCAGCAAGGCGCGCCGGTGTACAGCTACATGTTCACCTATGAATCGCCGGTCATGGACGGCGTTGGCATGGCGTGGCATTGCGCGGAAATTCCGTATGTCTTCAATAACGTTGATCTTGTTGATACGGCGACCGGCGGCGGGCAAGCGGCGCATGCGCTGGCCGACAACATGAGTCAGGCGTGGATTAACTTCGCGCGCAGCGGCAATCCCAATCATGCCGGATTGCCCGAATGGTCTGCCTTTACCCGCGACGGCGGCGCGACGATGATCTTCGACAGCACCTGCGCCGTGAGAAATAACCACGACAAGGAACTGCTGGAATTGCTCGCCCAATGAGCTGGCTTGCAAGTCTCATCTCTGTCAGACACCGCCAAAGTGTCTGACAGCCTTCCTGTAAGCGTTATTGACAAAAGACTTCAAACGTCTTCAAGACTTTTGAAGTCTCACTCAAATACCTATATCTATAAAATAGAGGAATTTGAAATGAAAAAATGGAGCACACTTGTTTCCGCGTTAGTCCTTTTGATGGCGCAATCGGCGCTTGGATATGCGGACGCGACGGCCGCCGTTCAGTATAGCTTGAATTTCGAGGCTGATAACTACGCCGTAAAGATGTTGACGATGAACGGCCAAGCCATCCAATATCGTGCCTTTGAAAATATCGTCTATGTGCAGCAGCCGGTTGATGCGACGTATGAGCGCATGAATGTTTACGTGCCGGAAGAATATTACGCGGGCAAATCTATTGACGGCTACACC
>CAZCGG010000110.1:0-9845 GCA_964498135.1 uncultured Candidatus Moduliflexus sp. | reverse complement strand
TGCGTTATAACGACAAGGTGATGCCTGGCGATGCCGAGAAGATTATTTCCAACGGTACCAGCGCGGGCGGGGCGCTCTCCGCGCTGCTCGGCGCGACCGGCAACAACGCGGAGTATGAACCATATCTGAAGGCGCTCGGCGCGGCAGAAGCGCGTGACGATATTTTCGCCGTCTCCGCCTATTGTCCGATTACCAATTTAGATCACGCGGATATGGCGTATGAATGGCAATTTAACGGCGTCAACGATTACAAAAAAATCGAAATGTCCATGCTTGATTTTAAAATGCAGCGCAAGGAGGTCGCTGGCACATTGACGGCGGAGCAGATCAAGACTTCTGATATGCTGAAACCGCTGTTCCCCGCGTATCTGAATAGTCTGGGATTGAAGAAGGCTGACGGGACTGATTTAACGCTGGATGCCGGCGGCAACGGAAGTTTCAAAGACTACATCAAGTCGTTCGTCATCGCCTCGGCGCAAAAGGCGTTAGACAGCGGCAAAGACCTGTCCGCGCTGGCCTGGCTCACCATTCAGGATGGCAAGGTTACAGACATCGCTTTTGATCAATATATCGCCTACGCAGGCAGAATGAAAACCCCGCCCGCCTTTGACGGGCTGGACCTAAGCGGCGGCGAGAATAGCCTGTTCGGCACAGCAACTATTGACACGCAGCATTTTACGTCGTTCAGCCTGGAGCATAGCGCCGCGAACGGCTCGCTTGCTGACCCGGCGATTGTGAAACTGATGAACCCGCTGAACTATATCGGCACGGAAGGCACGACGACCTCGAAACACTGGCGAATTCGGCATGGCACGATTGACCGAGACACCTCGCTCGCCATTCCGGTCATGTTAGCGACGACATTGGAGAATAAGGGCTTCGATGTTGACTTCGCGCTTATCTGGGATCGTCCGCACAGCGGCGATTACGATTTAGACGAGCTTTTTGCATGGATCAGCCAGATTTGCCGTTGAGGATATGAGTCGTTGATGGCATGTCTGACACAGGCGCGGCATGAAAACAGGCGTGTCAAATCTTGATTTGACAGCGAAATCAAGATTTCGTACTCCAGCAGTGTCTCAGTTCATGTTAAACCACTACCCGGCCTGTTGGAAATGGGCAGAAGGAGGTGATGTGTCACATGAATTGAAAAAAATAACCCTGTCAAATGCCAAGTGTAAAGATGTCAACCGTAATGTGAATGTTCTACGTATTGTGCTTTAAGCACGACGAAAAGGAGAAAAGTTATGAAGAATTTCGTCAAACTCATCATGGTGATGAGTTTGATTACAATGTGTCGAGGGGTATATGCTTCTGATGAGGCTGCCCAGCCGGAACATATCAACAGCGTCACGGCTATTACGGAGGTGTTTGGAGAAGGCCAAAAGCTAACAGCGGTCGCGGTGGAGTACGATCAAGCGGTGGAGAATGCAAAGCTCGCGACCTCAACCTTCATGGTCGCTGGCAGAACGATCACTGCGGTGTATGCCAATACCGCAGCGGAGAAGGCGCCCGCGCCAGTTGTACAAATGGGGCCTCCAGGATCACAGACGCCCCAGGTGTTGCAGGGCGCAAACGGGCAATTTGTCATCATTGAACTGTCGCCGTCTGATCATGGCGCGGCGCTCTGGGTACAAAGCGGACGAACAAGCGCGCGCCTGGAAGCCAAGGTCGCGGTCACGCAGATTGGCGAGGTGACGACCACAGATGGGGCGACGTATGCCGCGAATCCTCACGCGCTCATCAATGACAAGGTTATTAACCTGATCGTTGACGACTTTCAACAGCGTGAATTCAAGGATCCGAACACCGGGATCACAGTAAAATATAATTTATTTGTCCCGAAAAATTACGATAAGACGAAATCGTACCCGTTAGTCATGTTTATTCATGACGCGGGCGTCACCAGCACCGACACTGAGGCCACGTTAGTTCAGGGGCTTGGCGCCGTCATCTGGGCGACTCCGGCAGAACAGGCCAAACATGAATGTTTCGTGCTGGCGCCTCAATTTTCAACGCAAATCGTGAATGACAAATTCGAAGCCGCCGCCGATTTAGATGCGACCGTCAATTTGATCAATGCGTTAGTCGGTGAATATAACATTGATACCAATAGAATCTACGCAACGGGACAATCGGGCGGGTGCATGTCATCTATTGTCCTCAATCTCAAATACCCCGACCTGTTTGCGGCTTCGTTCTTAGTCGCCGGTCAATGGGATCCGACTGTCGTCGCTCCACTCGCGAAGGAGAAACTGTGGATTGTGGTTTCGGCAGGCGATGTGAAAGCGTTCCCCGGCATGAATGCAATTACAGCCGTCATGGAAAAAGAAGGCGCGAACGTCAGCCGGGAAATGTGGAATGGTCAGTCCACAGCGACAGAATTTGCGTTTCTCGTCAGCAAGATGGTGGCGAAAGGCAACCCGATCAACTATACGGTATTCCAGCGCGGCACGGTCGTCCCGGCGGGCATGACCGATGATGGCGGCAGCAACCATGTCTGCACCTGGCGAATTGCCTATACGATTGAAGGCATCAGAGATTGGCTGTTTCGCCAAAGCAAATAACTCCTGCTATTATTTATCATAGAGGCGCGTAAATAAAGGGCGTTCAATTGAACGCCCCTACCTGAGCCGACGTTGCTGTCAGACACCTTGAACAGCTTTTTTTGAGGTTCTACGTTTCTTCACGCAGCTATTTGCCAACGTCCAACATGCGCTCAATCGCCGCCGCAGCCTTGACGCGAATCGCTTCCGACACCGTGATACGCGGCGTCATTTCTTGCAGAGACCACAGCACATTTTCGAGCGTAATCATTTTCATATTCGGGCAAACCGCTTGTTCGGAAATCGGAATGAACAGTTTCCCCGGATTCTCTTTTCGCAGCCGATGAATGATGCCGAGTTCCGTGCCGACGATCATCGTGCGCACATCATCGCGCCGAGCGTAGCGCAGAATGCCGGACGTGCTGAACGCTCCGTCCGCCATCGCCACCACTTCCGGGCGGCATTCCGGGTGGACGATCACCGGCACGTTTGGATATTCGCGGCGCATTCGTTCGATTGTCGTCGGCACGATCCGGGCATGGGTGGGGCAATAGCCCGGCCAGAACTCCATCTTTTTCGCCACGCGCTGCGCGGTGTATTGCCCCAAAAATTGATCCGGCACGAAATACACTTCGTCTTGCGGCAGGCTCTCGACGATTTTCACCGAATTTGCGGACGTGCAGCAAACATCGGATTCGGCCTTGACTTCGGCGGTCGAATTGACGTAGCAGACCACCGCCGCGTTCGGGCGTTTCCGCTTCTCGGCGCGCAATTGCTCGGCATTAATCATGTCCGCCATCGGGCAGCCCGCGTGAATATTCGGCAGCAGCACGATGGTATTTGGGCAAAGAATCGCGGCGGTTTCCGCCATGAAATGCACGCCGCAGAAAACAATCACGTCGGCGGCGGTTTTCGCGGCCTGCTGGCTCAATTCAAGCGAATCGCCAACGAAATCAGCGATGTCTTGGATTTCCCCTAATTGATAATTATGCGCCAAAATAACGGCGTTGCGCTGTTGTTTCAGCGCAAGAATCTGTTCGATCATGTTGTTCCCGCTCGTTTCCATTCG
This sequence comes from uncultured Candidatus Moduliflexus sp., assembly GCA_964498135.1. Classification (GTDB taxonomy): domain Bacteria; phylum Moduliflexota; class Moduliflexia; order Moduliflexales; family Moduliflexaceae; genus Moduliflexus. The sequence continues at coordinate 6,230 of CAZCGG010000110.1, read as the reverse complement.
CATTTCTCCTCTGTTTAGGTTATTGTGATCTGATGACCGCGAATTCCCGTTTTGGAAAGGGAATTGCAGTCTTACGCGATTATTTTCCGTAATGCACGAACGGCGCCCAGAAAAATGGGTGCGTCCATTCTTTGCCGAATTCGCCGCGCAAAAAGCGGCGCTTGATTTCCGAAATGGCGCGGGCGTCGTCGCCGTGATAGTCATCGAGCATCCGGTAATACGCCACCATGAACGCGGCGGTTGAATCATCGGCGACCTGCCATAACGACGCCGACACGCCGTTTGCCCCAGCAATCAAAAACGCCTGTATCAGGCCGACCGTGCCTTCGCCTTGAAACAATTGCCCTAATGCGGTTTCGCAGGCCGAGAGCGTCACGGCATCCGCCTTGATATCCATCCCCAAAATTTCTGGAATATTCAAATAGCCGTCTTCGTCCCGCGTGGCGTTCGGCGAAAGCGACAGCACGATGGCCGACAACTCCCCGATTTTTGGAATCGCAATGCCATGCGTCGCAAAATGAATCCGGCGATATTCCGCAAGTTTCCCCTCGCGTGACCAATTTTTGACGGCGCGTTCGCTGACGGCCTCGCCGGTGACGATTTTCGCGTGTTTCACGACCTTGCCAAGCGCCTGCGCTTCGGCAAGCGTGCCGGGCAGATCGATCCAAAGCAAGTCGAGCAAATCATAGACGCGGCTCGGCGGAACGTTCGCCGCCAACGCGTTGTCCGCTTGCCGTTGCAAATATGCCACCTGCGCGGCGTTTTCGGCAATGTCGCGCCGGTACGTTTCCGGCTGATAGACCGCGCCGCCAAACGCAAGCAGCGGGAGGCGATCCGCCGGATAGCGCCGCTGCCGTACGATTTCTAACACGGCGACGGACGGGGCGTAACTGATGTCGTACTGCTCGACCGCATATCGTCCGTTTTCGTCGCGCAGCGTCTCGAACGGCAGCGTGTTCAGCAAGCCGTCCGGCACGATAATCAGGCGCGATTTGCCGCGCAGCGCGTCCCACATAGGCTGGTCGAACATGAGCGCGTACAATCGCTTGCTGAGCGCGACCAGCGCGTCATCCTGCGCCGCAGGCGTTTCGGCGGCTTGCTGATTGCCCAATTTCAGGCCGCGCCCGTCCGATTCATCGAACGTCAGCAGCCCGCGATATTGTTCAATCATCTTCGAAAAATTTGCGGACGACGACGCAAGCGGCTCTTCGGCATCGGACGCGCCGTTGATGCGCAGCCCTCGCGTCTCGGTCGGCGGCGCGGCCTGCGCGTCTTGCGGCGCGTTCATGGCAAATTGGCGCAAGTCGCGGATCGCCGCCTTCACGCTGCTGTCCGTGATGAGCAGTTGCAAAAGCTGCTCGTCTGGGGCTTCCGAATACATCACGATGGCGGCCTCCGGCGCGAGCGCGTCTTCAAATTCCTGCTGCGCCTGCTGATAATTCCCCTGCTCTTGGTGAATCAAGCCGATATTGCCGAGCAGCGTGACGATTTCGCCTTGCCGGTTCAGACGCGTGTTGATTGCCAGCGATTCGTCGTAGAGCGTCTTCTATAAATTTTCGGTCGGTTGCGGCAAAAAGATCCCAAATTTTTTGAAACCCCAACTCCATCTCAGCGACAGTCATGATAATTCCCCCTTCTTTTGGTTATAATTATGTATGATGCCGTATCTATTGCCAATATACAGCCGCGCCGCCCGCCCGTCAAGACAAAAACGCCGGAAAGACCGTCCATGCGGCCTTTCCGGCAGATACAATGCTGCGCAGCTATCGCAATAATTTCATGGCGCGGCCAAAAGCTGCGTCCATGTTTTGCCAGTCACACCGATGCCCATATCCACATAAATCGGATTTAAAATATGGGCGCGATGCGTCTCGCTCGTCATCCATGCGGCGACAACAGCTTTCGGCGTTGTTTGTCCTTGCGCAAGATTTTCTCCAACCGCGCTCCAGACATAACCGGCTGCCGTCACCCGATCCATCGGAGTGCTTCCTGTGGATGGGTTGATGTGATCAAGAAACTTCTGCGTGACCATCGCCTCGGAATGCCCTTGCGCAGCCGCATCGAGTTGGCTGTTTTGCGTTAATAGAGCAATGCCTTGCAAACATCGCTCATAGTTGGTATAGCCGAGAACAGTATCGGCAGCGACAACGCAGGTTGATTGCAAACCTCTGTTGCCATCATCATTCGGCGCGGTCGGGTTGCTTGATTTGTCGCTGCCGCAACTCATCAGCCCAATAGACATCGCCCCAGCAAGGCAAAGTCCGCTTATAGCCGCAACCGTTCTCTTCGTAAAAATTTGACGCATACTCTTCAATGCCCCCCATAGAAAGCAGCGTTGCATAAAAAAGCTGTCAGATCCTTTGACCGACAGCTTGCGTTATTCAAGACAGGCCGCTTTTGGCGAAATCAAATCCGTTTTGTCAAGAAAATTGTTCTCGACTTGGAAACGGAGCAGTCTCATCTCATAAGTGATTAAAAATAATTTTCTGAATTTCTCGCGCCAAGACGCCAAGGGTGTTGTTCAACCATTCTTGGCGTCTTGGCGTGAAATCAAGAAAATTTATTGATAATTAATTAATATTAAAACTCCAATCTTTTCAGCCATTCGCCGAGTTCTTCGGAATTACGCCGTGCGCCTTCTTCTGTCAGATGATTATACGAGGCGCAGAGCCGGACGGGATACACGCGGGTGAACGGCGCGTAGAACGCGACATGCGGCTGCCCCTGCGCGAGATCGCGCAATTGCGCTTCAAGCGCGGCCATGCCGTCCAGATTTTCGGGCGATGCGCCGCTTTCCGGCAGCGGATTGGCGACAACAACCAAGCGAATCGCATGGCGGGCGCAGATGTCTATTAACCGCCGAATATCGGGAACCAACGACGGATCGATCCGCAGCATGCCGCGCAAATCGCGGAGCGAATGCACGGCGTCTTCCGTCACAACTTCGGCCATTGCGCCTTGATTTTCAAGCAGCAGGCGGCGGATGGCGTTATCGGACAGATACGGCCCGCGCGGCGCGTTCAGCCATTCTTCCTTCTCCTGCGTGGAAAACGTCGTGAAAATGCGGTGAGCGTCGCGCCGATAGCGCATGCTTGGAATGGCAAACCGGGCGGCGCGGGCGGTGTTCGCCTGTAACTCCGCATCCAGCCACGCCCGCAGGCGCTCCAGATAGCCGAACCGCCGCAAATCATCATTCGACAGGTTGAACGACCAACTAATAACATGATACACGACGACGCGCGGCGCGGGGCGATATTGAAGATACGTTTCTAAAATATCCGCGTTGCCCGGCGTCCCCATGTAATCGAGCGTTCCGATGCCCCACGCGGTCAGTCCGGCGCGTTTCTGGATGATCTTCGGGCGCAGCCCCATCAGCGAGGAACTGTCGCCGAGCAGCAGGATGTCAATGTTGTCTTTCGCGGTCAGCGCGTGATAGACTTGCCACTGGATGATGCTTTCTTCTAACGCCGGAACGCGGCTCGGCGGATAAAATCGCTGCTCAAGCAGCCGTTCGGCTTGCGGCGCGGCATGTCGCGCTTGCAGATAGGCGCCGCTTTCGATGACGCACATCAGCAAAAGCGTCACCGCAAAGCTTCTCGGAAAATGAATTGATTTCGGAAACATGTTTGATGCACCCACCCCATTCCCCTCCCAAGAGGGGATTTCGCTGTCAGTTTCTAAGAGGCTGTTTTAAAAGCTCATGAACAACACGGTAGCCCCGCCCCTACGTGGCGGGAAGATGCGCCAATGTCCCGCCACGTAGGGGCGGGGCTACCGTGTTGTTCGACTTATGGGGAACACGCGTAACTTTTAAAACAGGTTCTAAAATTGAAAGTAAATAAACGCCTCTTTGACCGGCGAGCCGAGCAGCAGAATGGCGTAAAGCGCGGCTAAATAATACGGAATTTTCACGGCGTCCGGCCAGCGCCGCCAAGGTTCCATGTCGTTCGTCGCATATTGATGCGCTTGCAGCAGCATGAGCGGCGCGGCAAACACGACGATTTGCAGCGCGGAGACCGTCAAGAGGCCGGAAATGGTCGTGCTGGTGAAGATCGCTTTCGTCATGGCGACAAGCTGCGGCATGTCGTTCGCCCTGAAAATCAGCCAGCCGAAGCAGGTAATTTGGAAAAAGCCAAACGCTTTGAGCCAGAACAGCCAATTCATGCGCGGCGCGCTGCGAACGTGCGAAATTTTCGCCGAACGCGTCAGCCTGAATATCACCAACAACAGCCCGTGAAACGCGCCCCACGCGACGAAATGCCATGACGCGCCATGCCACAGCCCGCCGAGCAGCATGGTCAGCGTCAAATTGATGTATGTCCGCCGGACGCCGCGCCGATTGCCGCCGAGCGGGATGTAGAGATAATCGCGCAGCCACGTCGAGAGGCTGATATGCCAGCGATCCCAAAAATCGCTGGGGTTCGTCGCAAAATAGGGCAAATGGAAATTTTCACAAATTTCGAAACCCAACATCCGCGCCACGCCGCGCGCAATATCGGTATAGCCGGAAAAATCGCAATAAATCTGGAACGCGAAGGCATACACGGCGATAATCACTTCCGAGCCGGCGCAGGACGGTTGATTGAAGGCGGCGTTCGCAATCACGCTGAGGTTGTCGGCGATGACCATCTTTTTGAAAAAGCCCCAAAAGGCCAATTGGACGCCGGAATGGACTTTTTCCCATGTCACCGCGCGCGGCGCGAGCATCTGCGGCAGCAGGTTCGAGGCGCGTTCAATCGGCCCTGCGACAAGCTGCGGGAAAAAACTCACAAAGAGGCAGAAATCCAAAAAATGTCGCGTCGAGCGCAGTTCGCCGCGATACACGTCGAGCGTGTAGCTCATTGTTTGAAATGTGTAAAACGAAATGCCGACCGGCAGGATGATATTCAAGCCGACCGGCTGCGCGGCGACGCCGAACCAGCGCAGCATGTCCACGAAAGAATCGGTGAAAAAGTTGAAGTATTTGAAAAAGCCGAGCAGCCCCAAATTGCCGACCACGCTGATCATTAAGGCGATTTGGCGCGTTCGTGGCGAACGGGCGGGCGTCTGATGCGGATCCGCGAACAGGCTGCAAAAATAATCTAACACGCTGGAAATGAGCATCAGCGAAAGAAAGCGATAATCCCACCAGCCGTAAAAAATGTAGCTCGCCGCGAGCAGCATGTAATTCTGCCCGCGATGCGGCAGAAGCGCGTACAAAAGGCAGACGCACCCCAACAAAATCAAAAATTCATAGGAAATAAAACTCATAACGTAGGAGGACTCATCAAACTTCAAACGTCTCAAAGACGTTTGAAGTTTCCCTGATGTTTATATTGTGCGTGTGTTCCCTATACGACGAACAACCTGGTAGCCCCGCCCCTACGTGGCGGGACGTTGGCGCACTTTCCCGCCACGTAGGGGCGGGGCTACCAGGTTGTTCATGATCTTTTAAAACAGCCTCTTAGAGGTTTGCTCATTGAATCAGTTTGTGTTCGAGAAGCGCGTCGAACCAATGCTGCGCGAGGATGTCATTGCCGTCGTCGGTCAAATGATGGTGATCGAGATACAATGACCGGTCGCCATGTTCCAGCACCGCCGCAAACGTGTCCACGACCGCCACGCCCCGCTCGGCGGCCACGCGCTTGATTTCCGCGTTCAACGCCTCGATTTCCATGTTCCACGTAATGTACATTTCATACGGCTGCTCCCGAATGACCGTGCCGACGACGGGCGTGATGCCGGAAATCATCGCTTTGTCAAGCATGGATTCGATATGCTCCAGCGTCCGGCATTGCCCGGCGGGACATTCATCATCTTTGGAAAAAATATCGTTCGTGCCAATCATCAGCAGCGCGATCTTTGCCCCGGAAATTGCCTGCAAAAATCGCGCATCCGTTGACGGCGAGGCTTCGCCCGATATGCCCGCGTTGATGACGACCGCTTGATGTCCGGCCGCGAGCAGTTTGTCCTGAAGTTTCGCCGGATAGCCGCCTTTCCACGTGCCATAGCCATACGTAATGCTGTCGCCGACCGCCGCGATCACCGTCGCGCCTTGCGGATATTGCGCCGACGCGATTGCTGAATTGGATGTGTCGTCAACGGTTGTCGCGGCGGCGGTTTTGGCCGATTGTTCACCCGGCGCGGCCGGATCGTTCGTGGCGTGGCATCCGGCGAGCAGCCCTGCTATCAATATGACGCTCCATGCGAAAAATTGTTGAAGAGGCGAAATTGACCGAGCAATCATGCAA
>CAZCGG010000109.1:8039-14055 GCA_964498135.1 uncultured Candidatus Moduliflexus sp. | reverse complement strand
AGATATTTGCTTAACATCGTTCTCCCCTCCGTTCATTTCGATATTTCATTATAGCTCAGATTTCACTCCATTTATGCGAAGCAGGCGCGGCTGTCAAGCGAAATGTGGCGGGGCAGGCGAAACGGGCTGGGGCAATACGGCTGGCGGTTTTTCAACCCCGAAGGGGTGTCATGATTGTAGCAAATGAAATGGCTGTTTAAAGATGAAACGCCGAAGGCGTGACATAACATTATGCGTAACGATTGGCAGACCTGTCAGACACCTTGAAGGTGTCTGACAGGTTTTCCTCAGACATCATTCGCCGACGGCATCCACATCCACGCCGCCGAGAATGCGGAGAACCTCTTCGCTGGTGGTGATGCCCGCTTTGAACTTCTCCATCGCGCTGTCCAGCAGCGTCCGCATCCCTTCTTTCGCCGCCGCTTTGCGGATGAGATGCGCGGCCATGTGATCATGCACCAACAATTTCACGCCATCGGTGATCGGCATCATCTCAAAAATCGCGGTGCGGCCTGCATAGCCCGTGCCGCGACAATGCGAGCAGCCGAACCCTTTGCGAATCGGCAGGCCGACCAAATCTTCTTCGGTCAATCCCAACGCCTGAAGCTCAGCCTGCGCCGGGCGATACGGCTCGCCGCACATCTCGCAGACTTTCCGCACTAACCGCTGCGACATCACGCCGACGAGCGCCGATTCAATCAAGGACGTCTGCACGCCCATATCCGTCAGCCGGATAATCGCGGACGGCGCGTCGTTCGTGTGCAGCGTGCTGATGACGAGATGGCCGGAAAGCGCGGCTTTAAAGGCGTTTTCCGCCGTTTCATGATCGCGGATTTCGCCGACCATAATCACGTCCGCCGCCTGCCGGACGATGTGCTTAATCGCCGTGCCGAAGGTCAAGCCTGCGTTCGGCTGCACCGCGATTTGATTGAATTTCTCATGCAGCAATTCAATCGGCTCTTCGATGGTCGTGATGTTAATCGCCCGCTCGGCGAGGGCGTTCAGCGTCGAATAGAGCGTCGTCGTTTTGCCGCTGCCGGTCGGGCCGGTCACTAAAATCATGCCGTTATTATGCGCTAACATGGCGCGGAAAATCGCCAATTCTCCCTTTGAAAAGCCTAAATCCTCGACGCGCTGCAACAGCAGATTTTGGTTCGACGGACGAATCATGACTTTTTCGCCAAACGCAACCGGCATCGTAGAAATGCGAAACTCAAATTCTTGGTTGCGGAACTTCGCCTGAAAACTGCCGTCAAGCGGCTTCCGTTTTTCGGCGATGTGCATGCCAGCCAACGCTTTCATCCGCAGCGCGAAACTTTGATGCACTTCGAGCGGAATCCGGTCGAATTCGTGCAGAAATCCGTCAATCCGCAGCCGGATCGCGCTATGCGCGCGCTTCGGCTCGATGTGAATGTCGCTGGCGCGCTGCTCAACGGCGTAATGCAGCAGCGAGTTGACCGCGTTGACGATATGCTTTTCCTCATATTGGCCGGTATCGCCGGGGCGGATAATCGGATCTTCTTTTGAATAGCTGCCATCCGGCAAATCTTTAATCGCCGCCCGGATAAACGCGCGGAAATCGTTCCGGTTTTTTTCCACCGTCTCCTGCGTCCGGCGTTCCGCGTAGCAGCGTTCGATGGCGCGCAGCACGTCGGCTTTCGTGCTGATGACCGGCCGCACTTTCAATTTTGCGGCGTGCTGCACGATTTGCAGCGCCTCGGCGTCCATTGGGTTAATTAACGCCACCAGCAGCATGGTTTTCGAAACCAGCACCGGCACGATCAGGTGTTTCCGGGCAAACGGCTCCGACAAATTCGCGGCGATTTTTTTGGAATTCAACGCGGCCAGATCAATCTTTAAAAATGGCAGTTTCCAGTAATCGGCAAGCGCTTTCATGATCAATTCGTCGGTCAACGCTTGCGCGTTATTCGCAGGCAGCCGCAGCCCCATCGAGCTAATCACGTCAACCGCCGTGATCTGCGTCGTGCTGTTTTTGCCGTACTGTTTATGAAGCATGCCGAGTTGATCCTGCTCGCGGCTTTTAATCGCTGCAATCATCTCGTCCGTGACGATGCCCGCCTGCCGCAGCGCCATGCAGATAAAATCAACCGTCAGCGCATCGCGCGGCTTCGGCTTCTCTTGCGAAGCTTTCGGCGGTTTCATCACCGGCATCGGGCGAAATATTTCTCTGGCTGGAATGGCGACCGTATTGGTTTGCATAGCGTCTTCAGCCTCCCTGCTGGCTTTTAGCGACGAGGTTCATATCAATGTTCACGCTTGTTAACCCGATAAAGTTGAGAGATAGACGACCCGCTTTGCGGATGGTTGAAAAGAAAATGATCACAGGCGTTTGAAGTCTTCAAGACTTCAAACGTCTCAATAGCGGCATCGCTAAATAGTGACGAATAAGCTTGACATTGCGGAAAAATTTCTGTACGGTGAAAGAGATTTGAAAACGTATTCACGGCGAACAGATGACTGCGAATGGCTGCATGACGAAGGAGGATAGGCGGATGAAGGAACTGGTCGAGTACATTGCCAAATGTCTGGTAGATCACCCTGATCAAGTGGTTGTCACGGAAATTCACAGCGAAAAAACAATTGTCGTCGAATTGAAAGTCGCGCCGTCCGATATTGGGAAAATTATCGGAAAAGAGGGCAACACCGCCCGCGCCCTGCGGACAATCCTGAATGCTTCCGGGCGCAAGCTCGGCAGCCGCTGCATTCTGGAAATTCTTGAGTAACTCACGTGAAACTTCCCCTCTTGGGAGTAGCTGGGGGTGGGTAATGCAAACTCAGCGTCAACCCCCCCCCAGCCCCTCCCAAGAGGGGAAGCGCGCGATTGCCGCGCCTCCGCGGTAAGCAGCATTCCCCGCCGAAAAATCGCGCGTTCAAATTTTTCCGCGCCTTCATTGCCTTTTTGTTGACAGAAACCCCGAAATTTTACAGACGTTATCGCATGTATATTTTAGGCATCGAAACCGCAACCATGACCGGCAGCGTCGCGCTGATAACAGAACGCGCGCTGGTGGCCGAAGAGACGGTCAACACGAAGACGACGCACGCGGAGCGGCTGATTTCCGCCATTGATCACGTGTTAGCGGCGGCCGCGCTTCCGCTCCGCGAGATTGACGGCATCGCGGTCTCCGCCGGGCCGGGGTCATTTACCGGCCTGCGCATCGGTGTGACGACGGCGAAAAGCCTCGCGTACAGCCTGCGCAAGCCGATTATCGCCGTCTCATCGTTAGACGCATTGGCGTCGCAATTTTTGTACAGCAGCCTGCTGATTTGCCCGATCCTCGACGCCCGCAAGAAAGAGGTCTATACGGCCTGCTACCGCAACAGCGGGGCGCAGGCGCAGCGCGTTTCCGACTACGCTGTGATGCCGCCGGACAGCCTCGCGCAGGCGATTCACGAACCGGCGCTGTTTCTCGGCGACGGCGCGCTGGCATACCGGAAACAGCTTGAGGCCGCGCTTGGCGAACGCGCCCTGTTCGCCGATCCCGCGCATCTGCTGCCGCGCGGCAGCCTCGTGGCGAAGCTTGGGCTTGACCGCCTCGCCGCCGGAGAGCGCGACGACGCCTTTGCGCTGACGCCGCGCTATCTGCGCAAATCCGACGCGGAAATTCACTGGGAACAACGGCAGATTCAGCCCACAACCTGAGCAAGGCGCCCGCCGATAACTATGCGATTCAGACCAATTCTTTCCGAACAGATGCGCGCGTTTGCGCAAACGCCGTTGACCGGCTGGCGGCAAGCCATTCTCGCCGCGCTGTCCGCTGTTTGCTTCATCCTGATGTTTCCGACATTTGACATCGAATGGCTGGCATGGTCGGCGTTTCTCCCGTTATTTTGGGCGATGCGCGGCGCATCCGCCACGCGCGCCTTCTGGCTCGGCTGGCTGAGCGGCCTGTTGGCAACGCTCGGCACGGTCTATTGGGTCGTCGTGGCGATGGTGGCGTACGGAAAAATGTCGCTCTGGCTGAGCCTGCTGCTTTTGCTGCTGATGGCGGCGTATCTCGGCCTGTACGTCGGCCTATTCGCCTTGCTGGCGCGTTGGCTGCTCCTGCGCAGCCCCCTGTTGTTTCTGCTGGGCGCGCCCGCCATTTGGACGGCGTTGGAGTACGCGCGGTCATTTTTTCTGTTCCCGTTCCCTTGGAACTATGTCGGCTACAGCCAATATTCGACGCTGATTGTGGCGCAAATCGCCGACATGACGGGCGTGTACGGCGTCTCATTTTTGATTCTGCTCGTGAACGCAGGCGTGTATGCGGCAACTCTGAGCAACACCTCTTTCAGGGCGAGACAGACGGCGTTGATCGCGGTCGCCGCCGCGCTCGCGCTGACCGTCGGCTACGGCGCGTTCGCGCTATTTTCTTCAGAACACGCCGCCGCGCAACAGAGCGCGAGAATGCTCAATATCGCCGTCGTGCAGGGCAATATTGACCAGAGCATCAAATGGAATGAAGAATTTCGGGAACACATTTTGGAAAAATATCTCCGCCTGACGAGAAGCGTCGCGCAGCAAAAGCCGGACATGATTGTTTGGCCGGAAACCGCTGTGCCGTTCCTGTTTAGGTATGAGCGCGCGCCGCAGCAGCAGATGATTGATTTGGCGCGGGAACTCGGCATTCCTCTGCTCTTCGGCGGGATTGACGTGACGCTGACCAAAGGCCGCCGCATCGAGCATTCGCTGAACAGCGCGTTTCTGCTTTCCGAAACAGGCGGAATCATCGGGAAATACGACAAAATTCAGCTTGTGCCGTTCGGCGAATACGTGCCGTTTGCCAAGCTGCTCTTTTTCGTGAACCGTCTCACAACGGCGATTGGCGAAACGAAGGCGGGCAGTTCGTATGAAGTGATGCACGCCAATGACAGCCGGTTCAGCGTGGTAATTTGCTTTGAATCCACCTTTCCGAATTTAGTGCGAAAATTTGTTGACAGGGGAGCGCAATTTTTGGTGATTATGACGAATGATGCGTGGTATGGTCGCAGTTCCGCCGCCGCGCAGCATTTTTCGATGGCGGCGTTTCGGGCGATTGAAAATCGCCGAGCGATTGCGCGCGCCGCGAACACCGGCATTTCCGGGTTTATTGATCCGTTTGGCCGCATTCTTGATCAGAGCGGCATTTACGAAGATGACGCCCGCGTCCATGCGATTCCTCTGCGCAAAGCGACGACGTTTTACACGCGGCACGGCGATCTGTTTGCATGGTTCTGCTGCGCGGCGGCGATTGCGGCGACAGTTTTTGCGAAATTTGGACGCGTCGCATGAAAAAAAGATGGACGGTTCAAGATCGTTATGGCAATTCGATTTATTTGACGGAAGAACGATGGCAGCATATTTTAGCATCGCGGCCTGAATTCGAATTATTGTTAGAAGAATTTTTAGACACCTTGCGCCTCGGCTCTCGAACGCAAAACGCCCTTATTCCGAATGAATATCGATATGTCAAATATTTTAGCGAATTGTTGCCTGAAAACAATCATTTAGTCGCGATTGTTATCTTCAAAACGCTGATTGACGAGAAGGGGCATTATCTTGCGAACAACTTTGTCGTGACTGGGTGGGCAAAGTATATTGTTCCGAAATATGGACTATGAGCGCATTACAGTTATCTCGACATGAATGCCTTATCAATGGGGAACCGGTGCGGCTCGTTTATGATGAAGAAGCCGATATGCTGGATATTTTTTTCGGCGAGAATGCGCGAGCGACTGGCATAGAGTTAACTGAAAATATTCTTTTGAGAATTGTCCCTGAATCTGGGCGAGCCGTCAGTTTGACGCTCTTACATTTTTCGATATTAACGGAACGCACAGAATACGGGCCGCGCAGTTATCCGCTCAATGCGCTAAAAACATTCTCACCAGAAATGCAAGAACGGGTGATGCGGATTCTCACGACCGCGCCGGTTAATCAATTTCTCAAAGTCTCGTATTTTCAAGCGTCGCCCGTCAAACGCATTCCATTTACCTATGTTGAGTCACCGCGTTTTGCGGCAGCGGCGTGATC
>CAZCGG010000109.1:4612-7939 GCA_964498135.1 uncultured Candidatus Moduliflexus sp. | reverse complement strand
AACGCATTCCATTTACCTATGTTGAGTCACCGCGTTTTGCGGCAGCGGCGTGATCTCTTTCATGGCTGAAAGATTGCCGACCGCGTAACATGAGAGAATGCAGCATTATTCACTCGCATTGACCACAGACTTTTGAAGTCTTGAAGACTTCAGAAGTCTCGATACTTGAACTCGCGGCATGAATTTTCGGTCGCGGTAATTTTGTGTTGATTGGCAGAAATTGGTAGCCCTGCGCTATGTCGCGGCAGTGCGAGAACCCGCGACATAGCGCGGGGCTACTTATCCATAAATTACGAGAACCCGCGACGTAGCGCGGGGCTACCTTATCCATAAATTAAAGGAAAGAAATACTATGGAAATTACGTCACTGTATCAAGCCAAAGAAACGTTGAAAACGATCTCCGATAACATCGAAACCATGCGGAGGTATCTTTGACGTAGATCGCTGCCAGACGCGCTCGGACGAATTGGAAACACAGATGGCCGACGCCGCATTTTGGGAGAATCCCGATGCCTCAAAAGTCGTGATTCTGGAAAAAAAGGGCTTGCAGCGCACGTTGGATACGTGGCGCGAATTAACCCGGCAGCATGACGATTTGGCCGCGCTCGTCGAACTCTGCGAAGAGGAAGAAGAAACGTCGCTTTTCCCTGAAATTGCGGCGGCGTCGGACACGCTGACGCGGCATATCGCCGACGTGGAATTTCGCCAGATGCTGAGCGGCGAACTTGACGCCAATAATGCGATTCTTGCCATCAACGCGGGCGCGGGCGGCACGGAGGCGCAGGATTGGGCGCAAATGCTCTTGCGCATGTATCTGCGCTGGTGCGAGCGGCACGGCTTTAAAACCGACGTCGTGGACGTGCTGAGCGACGACGAGGCCGGAATCAAAAGCGCGATGGTTATGATTTCCGGCGATTACGCGTTCGGCTATTTGAAGGCTGAGCGCGGCGTGCATCGGCTCGTCCGCATCTCGCCGTTCGACGCGAATAAGCGGCGGCATACGTCGTTCGCGTCGGTCATGGTGACGCCGGAAATTGACGATAACATCGTCGTGGAAATCAACGAAGAAGATTTGCGGATTGACACGTTCCGGTCAAGCGGCGCGGGCGGACAGAAAGTCAATAAAACGTCATCCGCGATCCGCATCACGCATTTGCCGACCAATATCGTCGTGCAATGCCAGAACGAACGTTCGCAGCATAAAAATAAAGCGCAAGCGATGAAAATTCTGCGGGCGCGATTGTATGAATTGCAAGAGCAGCAAAAAGAGGAAGAAAAGGAAAAATTGCAGGGCGAAAAGCGCGTGATTGCGTGGGGCAGCCAGATTCGATCGTATGTCATGCACCCGTATCAGATGGTGAAAGATCATCGCACGGATCAGGAAACCAGCAACGTGACCGCTGTGATGGATGGCGATCTTGACGAATTTATGCGGGCGTACCTGCTGTTTGCGACGCAAGCGGCATAAATCGAAAAAGTTTAACGCAAACGGCGCAAAAGATGCAAAAGACGCGAACGTCAAGAAAAAGCGTTTGCGTCCGTTGCGTCGTTCGCGTTAAAATATTTGCAAAAAACTGCAACATTTCAAATATATCTGAAAGAAGCGATATTTTTACATCAAAGGACGTGAATCATGTTAGAAACTACGGACCAACGAGAACAACGAATAGCCAAACTTGACGAATTAGCGGCGAATAACATCCCAGCGTATATCAACAGTTTTCACGTGACTGCCAGCATGAAAGATATGCTCGACTCGTTCCGCGAAAAAACGAAAGAAGAATTGGAACAAACGGAACATGTCGTGACGGCCGCCGGGCGCATGATGTCCATGCGGATTCAGGGCAAAACCTCGTTCGCTCATATTCACAGCGGCACGGAACGCATTCAAATTTACGCCCGCCTCAAAGAATTGGGGGAAGAGGGGTTCAAATTTTATAAATCGCTGGATCTTGGCGATTTTGTCGGCGTGACCGGGCGCGTCTTCCGCACGAATACGCAGGAGTTGACGATTCTCGTAACGGAGTTGACGCTGCTCTCGAAATCGCTGCGGCCGCTGCCGGAAAAATGGCATGGGCTGAAAGACGTGGAAACGCGCTACCGCCAGCGTTACGTGGATTTGATCGTCAATCCGCATGTCAAAGACATTTTCATCAAACGCGCCAAAACAATCAGCGCGATCCGGCAATTTTTCCTTGCGCGGAATTTCCTCGAAGTGGAAACGCCGATGATGCAGCCGATTGCGGGCGGCGCGACGGCCAAGCCATTCGAGACGCATCACAACGCGCTGAACATGAAACTTTATTTGCGGATCGCGCCGGAATTGTACCTGAAACGCCTGATTGTCGGCGGATTCGAGCGCGTCTTCGAGATCAACCGCAACTTCCGCAACGAAGGCATTTCCACGCGGCACAACCCGGAATTCACGATGTTGGAATTTTACATGGCCTATGCCGATTACCACGATTTGATGCCGTTGACCGAACAGCTTTATTCGTCCGTCGCGCAGGAAGTCGCCGGGACGATGAAATTGACGTATCAAGGCCATGAAATTGATTTGACGCCGCCCTGGACGCGCTTAACGGTCAAAGAGGGCATCTTGAAATACAAGCCGGACGCGCAGCCCGCCGACCTCGAATCTTTTGACGCGCTGCGAACGCTCGCGGCGTCGTTAGGCATTGACACCGACAATCTCGGCAAAGGCAAGCTGTTGATGGAAGTGTTCGAACACATTGTTGAGCCGCATCTCACGCAGCCGACGTTCGTGATGGATTTTCCGACGGAAGTGTCGCCGCTTTCTAAATCAAAGCCGGACAACCCGGAATTTGTCGAACGCTTCGAATTCTACATTGCCTGCCAAGAAATGGGCAATGCGTTTACGGAGTTGAACGATCCGCTTGACCAGAAACGGCGGTTCGAAAAGCAGACGGAGGAACACGAAAAAGGGGACGAAGAGGCGCACCAAATGGATGAAGATTACGTGCGGGCGTTGGAATATGGCATGCCGCCGACCGCCGGAGAAGGCATCGGCATTGACCGGCTGATCATGCTGCTGACCGACTCGCCGTCTATTCGGGAGGTCATTCTGTTCCCGCACATGCGGAAAGAACATCAGTCATAATCTTATTCAAGGCGTCTGACAGTTGCGCCATTTAACGGCCACATCATCGTCAACAATTCAACGAACGGGAGGGAACGCATGAATGCAACAACCGACATGGCTCACGCCAAGGCATTGGAGCAAGGCGAACAGGCTGCGCGCCCGCGCATGGGCGCAAACGCCGAATGGTCTGCGCGACAAGGCGAACAACGGCTCACGCAGCGCG
>CAZCGG010000109.1:0-4512 GCA_964498135.1 uncultured Candidatus Moduliflexus sp. | reverse complement strand
GGCGCAAACGCCGAATGGTCTGCGCGACAAGGCGAACAACGGCTCACGCAGCGCGTCAGCCGCGAAAAACCACGCAGCCGCAGTTTGGAAGAGGCTTCGTCCCGGCCATCTTCCGCGACCGGCGCAGTTGCGCAGCGGATGCAGAAAATGACGGATGAGGAACGAGCGGCAGCCCGGCAGGCTCAGCAGCGTCAAGCTCAGCCCGCCGCGCATCACGCCATCGAAGATCGCATGACGGTCAAAATGGCCGCGTGGGGCGCGTTATTCGTCTCATTAGTGACCGCATTTTTATTAGGGTTGTACTCATCGCAACAGTTCAGCCCCGCGTTTAATTTTTACCAAATTGAAGCGAACCAGAAAGAATTTCAACGCCGGCTTGAGGCGTTGACGCATCGCGCGCAATTACGAGGGGCGGAGGATGCGATTCACCACGCCCAATTTCAAATCGTGATGCAAAAGGATTATGAAACCGCCGTCAGCCTGCTGGAAGAGGCGAGAGATGAATTGAAACGCTATATTGACATGGTTTCTATCGAACAAACGGGAGAGCCGAAGGAATTAGTCGCCAGTCTCGAGCGCATGATTCAAGAACTCCGTCAGGGGCCGCCGCCGCTTGAGCAAAAATTGATGGAAATTTCCGGCAAACTGCGGAAGGTTACGCCGCAGAAATGACACTTCCCGCCAATTTCCCCGCGCCTGAAAGGTTCGCGCAACCTTTCAGGCTGACGGCAAACGCCGCCGCATGACGAACCGCCGCAAAATCACCAAACAGAAACAGGCGCAATTCCGCGACGCCCTCCTGCGCTGGTATGCCGAATTCGGGCGCGATCTCCCGTGGCGCAACACCGATAATCCGTACCATATCCTTGTCTCCGAAATCATGCTGCAACAGACGCAGGTTGACCGGGTGATTCCGAAATATCATGAATTTTTGGAAAAATATCCCGACGTGCAGCATTTGGCGGAGGCGCAAACTGAAGACGTGCAAGCAGCATGGAAACCGCTCGGCTATAACATCCGTCCGGTGCGCCTGCAAACGATTGCGCGGGAAGTGCAGGCCGAATACGGCGGCGCGATCCCGGATACGCCGGAAGCCTTACAAAAGCTGAAAGGGATCGGCAAATACACGGCGGCGGCGGTGTCGTGTTTCGGCTATCATAAGGCCGTGCCGTTGGTGGATACGAACGTGGATCGCCTGTTGCAACGGGTGTTTTACGGAAAAAACGCATCTGAAAACGCAAAAGACGAAAAACGCATTTGGGAGCTTGCCGCCGCCTTAGTTCCGCCAGAAAACGCTTACGACTACAATCAGGCGTTGATGGATTTCGGCGCGACGCTCTGCATGGCGCGGAAGCCGCTCTGTCTGGTCTGCCCGATGCAAGCCTTCTGCCTTGCCTATCCGGTTTACACGTAACCGCCCGCACATTCCCCTCTTGAGATGGGCAAGGGGCGGGTGGGTGAGGCAAATTCAGCGTCAACCCATTTCCAAGAGAGGAGTTTTCGGCGATGTTGCGCAACATGAATAAATAAAATACGAAATTTTTACGTTTTCCGTAAAAAATAGTGGTATTCTTTGAAAAAAGTGATATTCTAATCATCAGGGCTTGCATAAGCAGGATGTAAATTTGACCGCACACGTGAACGGTTTCTGAAATGGTTGAGGTTTCAGAACGCAAAAAATCTGGAGGATGTTTTATGAAATGGTGGAAAATGATGCCGCTGCGCATCGTAATTTTTAGTCTCATTGGCGTCATGGCGATGTTCGGATGCAGCGAAGAGAGCGAGGATAACGGCGATTCGCCGACCAATCCCGGCACAGTCTCCGGCTTACCGGCAGATCCGGGGCAGGGGAATTTTGCCGGAAAAGTCGTGGGAACGGTGTATGGAAAAGCGTTGCCCAGCCTCACGGTGACTATCGGCTCTCGTTCGACAATCACGGCCAAAGACGGCACGTTCCGCTTAGATGGCGTCGGCAGCGGCAACTTATCGGTCATTGTTTCCGGCAGTGGGATTTACCGGCGCACAAAGATGATCAATACGGCGACCGACGGGCGTTCCGTCGGGATTGACGCCATCGAAACCGGCGGCACGTTCAACTTGCGCTTTTACCGAGAGTTAGCGCGAGGCAATCATCCGTTGGAAGGCGATATTTTCCAGACGCACCGGTGGACGACGCAGCCGACGTTTTACATCAATACCAATGCCGCGGCCGCGCTCGACGGCGTGATAGATCAAACAACGATTAACACGGTGACGCGGGTTCTCAAGGAAATCTGTCCCGTTTTTACCGGGCAAGTTTATACGAACGTTCGCGTTCAAACGATTTATTTACCCCTTAAAATGAGTTTTTCCGAAATTCCTGACAACGGTTTTGTCATTTCGTTCGATGATTCGCTGAAAAATCAAGGCGCGTATGGCATCACTTATACTGAGCCGGATTTCGTCTCGCCCTTTACCAGCACAGTCAGCAAAGCCGCGTTGTTCCTTCTCGATAACGAGAGATTTTATAAAACCGGCAATGCCGCGAATATTGCGTTTGAAGAAATTATCGCGCATGAAAGCGGTCACGGCTTCGGGTTTCGCCATACGTCGGAAATCAGCAGGGGCGGCATTCCGTCCGTGATGTATAAAACCAACGAATACGGCGGTATTTTCAGCGTCCATGACGAATTGCACATGTTCATCGTGTATCATCGTCCGCCGGGCAACACCGATGTTGATAACGATCCTGGTTATGGAAGCGCAAAGGCGATATCGGACAGTCCGCAAATTTTTGTTGACGAACGGGCGACTGCGCCGGTAGATGCGGAAACGCAACAGCAATTGCAGGCGTTGGAAGGCTTCTCGATGACGCGCGACGCGGTGGCATCGGAGGAATAACGCATTAACCCGACCGGTTATGCGCGGCTGCCGACATTTCAAAAGCGTCTGACAACCGCGCTATACCGTTTCATGCGCATGAAAACATTATTCTTGATAAGCATATTCAGCTTGATTTTAAGCAGTTGCTCGGCGCAAACGGCTGAAAAGAACGCGGAGGTTCGGACAACGCCGCTCAACATCGCGTCGCCGCTGCTCGATCATTCGTATCAACTGCTCGCGGCGCAGGAATTGACGATGCCGTTAGGCGAACATCGCTATTTGATTGCCAGAAAAGACGCGGCTGATATTGAAATCCGGTCAGCCGCCGATTTCGCCCGCATTATCAAGGGAATCGCCACGCCCGAAGACGCGCTCGCCTTTGCGCGGCTCATCACGTCGGAAGAGATTCGCCCGTATTTGCAGGGCGTCAATTATCAGGAAGTGCATAAGCAGGCCGCGCCGACAGTCATGGAGAAAAACGGACGGAAAATCACGACCGAAGATCGCTGGTTTGCCGTCGAAGCGAAGCAATACGACGCATGGAAACTGCATGAGCCGACGGTCAAAAAAGCCGCTGATGGCGCGTATATCATCGAACGCTTCGCGGCAAGCTATCCGAATATCGCCGCGCAGACCATGACTCCGGCCAAGCTGCTGCATATCCGCGAAACGATCACGCCGACCGGCGCGTACGCGATGGAAATTATCGAAAACATCGCTGAAGGCGAGGCGATTGAACGATTATTACTGTTTACGAAATAATCTGGAAGACGCATTCGGCGCGTCGAACGCGCTGAACATCTCCGACAGAACAAGACGATGCCAATATTACAACAGGCGATTCTTCTTCCCGCGCAAGATTCCGAATCGCAACTCCTGAAAGGAAGCGGGGCCAAAATCACAGGAAAATCGTCAGCACTGACGTACCCTGATTCGGACGGAAAACCTATGGGAGAAACCGGATTTCATGTCCGCGCCATTTTGCATTTATATGGCGCGTTATGCCTCTATTTTCAACAGCGCAGCGACATCTACGTCGCCGCCGATATGTTTTGGTATTATCAAGAAGGCAACCCGCGCGCGAATAAATCGCCGGATGTCATGGTGATTAAAGGGGTTGACAATCATGAGCGCCGCTCATTTAAAAGCTGGGAAGAGGGCGCGACGCCGTGCGTGATTTTCGAAATCACGTCCGAATCCTCAATGGTGGAAGACATGGTGACGAAAAGCGCACTCTATGCGAGATTAGGCGTGCGCGAGTATTTTATCTTCGATCCGATGCGCGAATACGTATCTTCCAGAATGCTCGGATTTCGGCTTGAAGCGGGCGAATACGCGCCGGTCATGCCGGATGGCGACGGGCGGATTTTCAGTGAGGAATTGGGCGTATTCCTGATTCCAGAGGGAGGATTGTTGCGGGCGCTTGATCCGCAGACCGGCCAGAAACTGCCATCCCTTCAAGAAGCAATGGCATTAGCTCAGCAAGAAACGCAACGGGCGGAACAAGAAGCACAGCGCGCCCGGCAAGAAACGCAACGAGCCGAGCAAGAGACGCAGCGGGCGGAAAAACTGACTGCGCAACTGCGGGCGTTGGGCATCGAGCCGGAAGCATAGAGAATGACGCGGTTCACCTGCGCGCAGTCTCGAAGT
>CAZCGG010000108.1:5090-14064 GCA_964498135.1 uncultured Candidatus Moduliflexus sp. | reverse complement strand
ATTTTATCAAGATGAACGCATCTTCACGGCGAACGATTGGCCTGATGCTGAACCATTTCGGGGACATCCTGCCGAAACTGCTCTGGCAGAGCGTGGCGGAGGTGGCGCGAGCGCATGACTGCCATCTCATCTGTCTGACGGCCAATGAATTTCAACGCCCTGATTTCGGGAGACAGGCCAATGTACTGTATCATCTCGTCTCCCCCGACCGCTTAGATGGCTTAATCTGCTGGGGCGGCCCGATTATGAACGCTGGCGGGGCGGAGGCCGTTTCGCGGATTTTAGCGCAATACCGCGCGCTGCCGATTGTGATTGTGGAATCCGAAGGAACGGGGCATGTTGCGGTTGTTCCTGACTGTTATGAGGGCGTTCGCGCCATGATGCGCCACCTCATCGAGACGCATGGCTATCGCCGGATCGCCTTCGTGCGCGGGCCGGATGAGTCGCATGAAGGGGCGCGTCAACGCTATCAAGCCTATGTGGACGCGCTGGACGCCTTTCATCTGCCGCGCGATCCTGACCTGATCGCGCCGTCAAGCGGGGGACGCTGGGGCTTTGAAGTCGGCGAGGAGGCGATTGCGCTGTTTCTTGACCGACGGCAGACGACATTTGAGGCGATCGTCTGCGCCAATGACAATTTCGCCATCGGCGTCATGCGCGCCTTGCAGATGCGCGGCATTCACGTGCCGCAGCAGGTGGCCGTCACCGGATTCGACGATCAATATTATGCGACATGCGTGATGCCCGCCATCTCGACGGTCTCTCTTGAATTTTACGAATACGGGCGACAGGCCGCCGAGACGCTCTTCACGTTGCTGAACGGCGGGGACGCGCCTCAAACGCTGCGCATTCCGCTCAAACTCCTCATTCGCGAGTCGTGCGGCTGCGTCAATCCTGATGTCGCGCTGACCGCGCCGCTCACCATAACCGGTGACCGGATGGCGGCGATCTCCTCATCGCAGCGAGAAAAATTCGTAACGGAGATTGTTCAGAGGTTCGCGGCGGAGAAACAGATCAATCCTGATGCGCTTCTTCGGCTTCTCACGGCCTTTTTTGACGAATTTGAGCCGGAGCGGGCAGGCGGATTTCTGCCGACGCTGACGGCGATGCTGCGGCAGGCCGTCGCTGCCGATGAGCAGATCGCCGCATGGCAGCATGTCGTGTTCGCCCTGCGCGGCCAACTCTTGCCTCACCTTCATCACGGCGACGCGCTGCATCAGGCGGAAGACCTCTGGCGGCAGGCGCAGATCATGCTTGATGAGGCGATGCAGATCGGCTACCGGAAGCAGATTTGGCAGCTTGAAACGCAGACGCGGAAGGTGAATCGCGTCGGCGCGTCCCTGATTACGACGTTTGACCTTGGGGAGTTGATGGACATGCTGCGCCGCGAATTGCCGCGTTTAGGCATTCCGGGCTGCTATCTCGCCTTATATGACCGCCCGCAGCCGTATGCGTTCCCCACGCTTCCCGCCGAATGGTCGCATCTCATCTTTGCGCAGGCGAACAACGAGCGTCTTGCGCTGCCGCCCGGCGGAATCCGTTTCCCAACCAGCCAACTGATTCCGCCGGAGATGCTGCCGCAGTCGCGCCGATGCAGCCTGTTAGTCGAGCCGTTATATTTCCGCGATGAGCCGTTGGGCGTGGTTGCGTTCGAAGAGGGATCGCTGGATGCCATGATTTATGACGTGCTGCGCGATCAGATCAGCAGCGCGATTCAGGGGGCGATGCTCGTGCGGCGTGTTCAGGAGCGAACCGCCGAAGTCATTCGCCAAAAGCACATTCTCGACACGTTTCTCGCCAACGTCCCGGATAGCATTTACGTGAAGGATCGCCAAAACCGCATTCTCCGTTCGAATCAAGCGCATGCCGCCTCGCTCGGCTTTGAAAACCCGGAACAGCTTCTCGGCAAGACCGATTTCGATTTTTTTCCAGAGGAGATCGCCCGTTCCAAATATGAGCAGGAGCAGGAGATTCTGCGCTCAGGGCTGCCGTTGCTGGCATTGGAAGAGCAGGAAGCGGACGGGCGTTGGGTGCTGACGACGAAAATGCCGATGCGTGACGAACATGGCAGCATCATCGGCACGTTTGGCATCTCACGAGACATTACCGCCCTGAAACAGGCTGAACGCGACTTGCGCCAGTATCAGGATCATCTTGAAGAGCTTGTGGCCGACCGCACGGCGGAGCTTGCTCGAAGCAACGCGAGCCTTCATGCGGAGATTCTCGAACGGCGGCGCATCGAAACCGAACTGACGCGGAGCAACGCCCGCCTGCACGAAGAGATTCTTGAACGCCATCGGGCGGAAGATGCCCTGAGCGTCAGCGAGCAGCAGTATCGGCTTTTGGCGGAAAACGTGCGCGACGGCATTGTGATTGCGCAGCAGCGAAGGCTGGTCTTTGCGAATACAGGTTTTACCCTCATGATTGGCGAGACGCTCGAACGGCTGCTTCAACGCGATCCTGCCGCCATGTTTCAGGCAGAGGACGCGCCGCCGCTGTTCGATTGGCTTGAACATGGCCGTGATGTTAAGGCTGAATCCGTCTGGCAGTCCCGCCTCGTCACAAGCGATCAACGGCGAACCGTTTGGGCGGAGCTTGAGCAGACGCCGATGGTCTGGAATGGCCAGCCCGCCACGCTGTTGACGATTCGGGACATCACCGACCGCAAGCTCCGCGAGCAGCGCTTGGAAGAGGAGCGCGTCCGGCTTCAACAGGAGAATATCCGGCTGAAATCAGCGATTAAAGATCGGTATCGCTTTGGGGAACTTATTGGGAAAAGTTCAGCCATGCAGCGCGTTTATGAATTGATCATCAACGCCGCCAGTTCGGAAGTGAACGTGCTTGTCGTGGGTGAATCCGGCACAGGCAAGGAGTTGATCGCGCAGACGATTCATCAGATCAGTCGGCGGAAAGCGCAGAATTTCGTGCCGGTCAACTGCGCTTCAATCCCCGAAACACTGTTTGAGCGCGAATTTTTCGGCCACCGCAAGGGCGCATTTACCGGGGCGGATCGAGACGCGCCCGGCCTGTTTGACCGCGCTCATCGCGGGACGCTGTTTTTAGATGAGGTGACGGAGTTGACGCCCGCGACGCAGGCTAAACTGTTGCGGGTGCTGCAAGATGGCGTCTATACGCCGTTAGGCGGAACGGTCTCGAAACATGCTGACGCGCTGATTGTGGCCGCAACCAATAAGGACTGCCGAGAGGAGATTCTGCGCGGGCGTCTGCGAAAAGATTTTTTTTATCGGATTGCCGTCATCGAAATCGCCGTGCCGCAACTGCGCGAACGGAAAGAGGATCTGCCCTTATTGATTGAGCATGTTTTGGCGCAATATCGGCAGAAGCAGGCCGACATTCACGGCAGCGTTCCGCCAGATTTGCCGAACGATCAATCCATGCTCCCCGCCGAATTGGCGCAAGCGCTCTATGCCTACGCATGGCCGGGCAATGTGCGGGAATTGCAGAACGTGCTGCAACGGTATGCCGCGACGCGCGATCTCAAGACGGTGCTGGCCTCCTTAGGCATGTCCGCCCGAACGCTGCCGTCTGCCGACGCCGAGAGCCTCCCGACGGGAATCACCATGCCGGAGGCGGTCGAGGCGTTGGAAAAGCGGCTGATTGGCGAGGCGTTCGCCAAAACCGGCCATCATATCGGCAAAACCAGCGAGATGCTGGCCGTGCCGCGCCGGACGTTGGAGCGAAAAATCAAGCGGTATCGTTTATAGACCTGACCGATGTATTAGACCTCTTGCGAAAGTGGTTCTCAGATTCCGCCGCCATTCGCCCTGAGCGTGTTGAAGGGCGGGAAACGATATGCCCTTCGACACGCTCAGGGCGAACGGGGATTGGGGCAAAGCAACTTTTGCGATTTGCAAGGGGTATTGAAAATACGCCAAAATGACCATGATACGTCATTTTGGCGTATTTTCATATTAAAGCCATATTAAAAGCTGTTTTGCTTATTTTTAGCTCCTATTATTGCGTCATTTTGGCGTAATCTTTCGACTCGCCATGAGAGCCGACGCGCTCTTCATCTCCCTCCAAGCCCACTATATCGGGCATTCTCAGCGCGATCATCTCTGTTGGCATCCCCGTTGCAACATAACAGGTCATCATGGAAATGTCTCTGCCAACAACCGAATATCAACGGCATTGCGAACGTTGCGCATATTTTCAAGAGGGGGAATGGGACACTGGAGTGTGCCAATTGCATAGCATGTTCGTTCTCAAAGATTTCTTCTGCCGGGAATTTGCGAAGGATTGTTCGGGCGTGAGCAAACGCGACTCCGACGACGGGAAAAGAACTCGTTGTCGTTGCAGTTCTGCGGCATCTGAATGTTCTTGATCGCGTTTTCATGAAGGGGGTGATGGCTTCTGGCACGGAGTGAATGAATAACGATGTTTCTCGCTGTCTTATGTTCAACCGATACGTTACGCAAAAACAATGCACAATTTACGCAAAGGATCTTGCGCGTCAATCGCCGAAAAACGGGACGGATTGCCGCACAGATAAGCGATTCATGATGAACACGACATCCAACAAACTGATCTGCTCGGTCGTCGGCATGTTTGCGATGACCACCTGTTTTATCAGCGCGCCGGCATATAGCCAAAACGCCACCAATGTCAATTTGTGGCACACCATCCCGACGGAAACCGAAAAATTTTTCGTCGAGCAGTTGATGCCGAAGTTCAGCGCAAAACATTCCGAATGCAACATTGTCATTCGCAACCTCGGCGTCGAAGACCCGTCCATTATCCGCACCGGCCTTGCCGCCAGCGGCGAGAATAAACCGGATATGTGGTGGATGGCGAGTTCCGAAACTGGCTCGTATGTCGAAGCGGATGTGTTGGCCGATGTTGACGGCTGGCTGAACAGTCACCCGGAGATCAAAAGCAACATCATCCCGTCGCTGCTCGAACTCTCGTCTTATCAAGGAAAAGTGCAAAGCTTGCCTTGGATGACGAACGACACGGCGATGTGGATCAATGTGGACGCCTTCGAAAAAGCGGGCGTGCCGATTCCATCGCAGGATCCGGCCACGACGTGGACATGGGAAGAGTTCGCCGACGCGGTGAAAAAGGTGTCGAATGAGAACATGAAGGGCTATCTCGTGTCAGTCGGCGGCGGCTGGGATTTCTGGCTGTTCCATGCGTGGTACGCTGCCGCAGGCGGGGACGCGACAAAGATTCCTCAGTTAGACAGTCCGGCGGCCATCAAAGCGGTGAGTTTTATTCGCGGTCTGGTTGATAACGGCAGCACGTTGTTTTCTGAGCCGAATCGCGGCTGGGATGCCGCGCCTTGGTACGCCGGAAAAGTCGCCATCATGACGAACGGCCCATGGAACTTCCCGACGCTGTCCACGTTCAAAGATTTCAAATTCACGGTCGTGCCGTTCCCGCGTGACGCGAAACCGGCGGCGAACTTAGGCGGCAACCAGTTATTCATCGGCAAAAGCGCCGATTCAAAAGTGGAAGCATGCGCGTTTGCCTTCGCGGAATACATGCTGACCGATGAATTTCAGGTGGCGTTCCAGAAACAGTCCGGCAATCTGCCCGTCACGACGAGCGCGTCAACCGGCGCAGAGTATCAGGAACACGTGAAAACCTATCCGTTCTTGGCGGGCTTTGTGAATCAGATTCCCTACGGCGTGGCGCGGCAGCCGATTCCGACCTACAATGAAATCGGCACGGTCTTCACGACGGCATGGGATGACGTGATGGTCAACAAAAAAGGCGTTGAAGAGCGTTTCAAGGCCGCGCAAGAGGAAGCCGCGCAATTTCTGAACTAACATTGACGGAAATCAATCTGCATGACAGGCTATGCGTTCGCGCGGCCTGTCATGTTCACAAAAGGATATGTCATGGCCACGTCGAAATTTATAATGAAGGCGCAAAAACATGTGGCGGGTTTTCTCTTTGTGCTGCCTGCCACCGTGCTGGTCGGGGCGTTTCTTGTGTACCCGATCCTCTTTCTGATTTATGTCAGTTTTCATAAATGGGGCATTCTCGGCGCTCCCAAATTTGTCGGGTTGGATAATTATCTTTTTCTGATGAAGGACGCCCGGTTCTGGAAAGCGGTCTGGGCGACAATTTATTATACGGCGCTTGCCGTGCCTGCTCAAATCGGATTAGGGCTGTTTTTGGCGGTCTTGCTCAATAAAAAAATCTTTGGCCGCGACGTGTTTCGCACCATCTTTTTTATCCCAATGGCGATGTCCTTTGTCGCGGCGGGCATTCTGTTCAACTGGATTTTGACCACCACGCCGATGATGGGATTTCTGCCGAAACTTTTTCAGGCCGTCGGGCTGTCGTTCCCGCAGTGGCAGACCGATAACCCGAACTGGGCGATGGCGATGATCGTGCTGATGAACACGTGGAAATCCTCCGGTTACACGATGGTCATCTATTTAGCCGGGTTGCAGAGCATCAACATTTCGTATTATGAAGCCGCGCAGATTGACGGCATCCGCCCCGGTTGGGAGATGTTTCGTCATATTACATGGCCGCTGTTAGCGCCAACAACCTTCTTGCTGGTCGTCACCACGACCGTCTTTACCGTCAGAGGCTTTGAGCCGATCTATGTCATGACAGCAGGCGGGCCGGCGGGCGCGACCACCACGCTCGTGTATTACGTGTATAATAAATTCCCGAATTTGATGGGCATCTCTTCGGCGGCGGCCACCGTGCTGATGGGCGGAGTGCTGCTGCTCACCGTCGCGCAGTTTGCCGCGAATCGCCGCAAAGAAATATACTTTTAAGAATAAAAGGAGACCTCGATGAAAGAGACCAATGTTGTCACGTATGTTCTGCTTGTCGTCTTAGCCATCGCATTTATCTTTCCTTTTGTGTACTTGGTTGGCGGCTCGCTGAAATCGAATCAAGAAGCCTTGATGAACCCTGACAAAGTGCTGCCGTCCGAGTATCACTGGGAAAATTTTGTCAAAGTGTCTGAAGTCCTGAATATCGGGCGGCAGACGCTTAACTCCTGCGTGATGACGTTCACCGTGACGTTCGGACAGATTGTCATCTCGGCGTTAGCGGGCTACGCCTTTGCGCGGATCAAATTCGTCGGGCGCGATCTGCTCTTTATTATCTTTTTGGCAACGCTGATTGTTCCGTTTGAACTGCTGTTCGTTCCTCTGTATATCATGATTGCGAAATTGGGCTGGATTAACACGTACTGGGCGTTGATTCTACCGAGTTTGGGGAATCCGTTTGCGATCTTCATCTTCCGTCAGTTCTTTCTGACCGTGCCGACGGAGTTGGAAGAGGCGAGCGCGATTGACGGCGCGGGCTATCTGCGCACCTTCTTTGAACTGATGCTGCCGCTTTCGGGGCCGGCCATCGCATCCGTCTTCATCCTGACGTGGTTAGCGGAATGGAGCACATTGTTGAAACCGTTGCTCTTCACCACGTCGAAAGAGATGTACACGCTGCAAGTCGGGTTGAACTTTCTGAATCGCGGGGCGCAGGTCACGACGCCAACGATTGCGTGGCTGCTCGCGGGCATTACGCTGGCGAGCCTTCCGGCCATCGGCATGTTCCTCGTCCTTCAGAAACGCTTTGTGGAGAGTATCGCCCAGACGGGCTTGAAATAAAGCAATCCTGCCGTCAGACGCATCAAGATTGTCTGACGGCAGGGTTATTTTCAATGAATCGCCTGCCTTCGAATTCCTTCGTGAACCATTCATTTTCACAAAATTTTACGCAAACGTCGTTGCTGACATCTTGCCATGACACGCGCGGCGTGAAAACAGGAGTGTCAAATTTTGATTTGACGGCGCAGGAGCGCGAAATCTCGATTTTGCGCTCCTGCTTGATATGGAAAACACGCTCTAAAGATTTTTGTTAAAACCAGAATCAGGATTGAAGAGGCCCCTGCCTCCCCACAGTGCGTTGCCAGCAGATTCACGATGACAATTTTCTTGACAACTTCTCTGAACGTGATGATATTGTGTATGTATTAAATTCGGATTCATTGAATCATTGTCATACCGTGTGTGTTAACACAAGGAAGGAAAATCATTGTGGCGACAACGTATGAAATAGCCGAAAAAGCTGGGGTTTCGCAAGCGACGGTGTCCAGAGTGCTGAATGGCAGCGCTTCCGTCAGTCTTGAAACCAAACAAAAAGTGATGGAATGGGCGCGGAAATTGGAATACAATCCGAACCGTATCGCCCGGAGTCTTTCCCAAAAGCGTTCCAATTTACTGGGGCTTATCATCCCTGACGTGGACAATCCCTACTTTACAACCGTGCTGAAAGCGGTCGAACAGGCGGCGGATCTGAACGGCTACAATATCCTGCTGTGCGATTCGCGCGGCAATCTCCAGAAGGAAAAACAATGTATCAACACGTTGCGCAGTCATCAGGTTGATGGAATTCTTCTTGTGCCTGTCAGTAAAGAAGATTCGCACCACAACATTCCTAAGCAGTGCGAGATTCCGGTTGTCGCCATTACTCAAGATGTCGCCTCGCTTACTTCGGTCTATACCTCTCATTCTCGAGGCGGAGCGTTGGTCGCGAATCATTTCATGGAGCTTGGGCATACGAACATCGCGTTTATCGGGATGCGCGACGATGAAAAATTCCAGGGATTACGCGAGGCTCTTCTGATGCGGGGATTTCTTTTTCATGATGAAAATATGATTACATTAACGCGAGCGTGGGATCCATTAGGCTCGCATGAAGTTCATACCAAATTGACCGCTTATCTTGAACGTCAAGGGAAGATCGCTGTCACCGCGTTGTTTGCCAATAGCGATGTCGTGGCGTTTGTTTCGGTGCGTATTTTGCAGGAACATGGGTATGCGGTGCCTGATGATATTGCGGTCGCCGGGTTTGATAATACGTTTTTAGCGCGAGAGGCGTGTCCCCAATTAACCAGCGTGTCCCAGCCGGTCACCGAAATGGCCCGCTTCGCCGTAGAGCATTTGCTCGAAAGAATCGCAGGAAGACAAACAGAGCAGTC
>CAZCGG010000108.1:0-4990 GCA_964498135.1 uncultured Candidatus Moduliflexus sp. | reverse complement strand
GCTGAAATGTATTATTATGAATTTATGAATCCGAATACATAAGATTCATAAATCTGTTGCAGCAATCAACGCAATCTTTGGAAAGGAATGCTGTTTTTCGAAAAAATGAAGGAGGTGATCGCATGGCTTGCAGGCAACGAGCCGAAACGATGTCTCTGAGAAAGACGCTGGTTATGCTAACACATTACACAAAGAAGGAGATTTGATTATGCGCAAACGAATCATGTTGATCGCATGGGTTTTGACGCTCGCCTCCGCGACTGTCTGGGCGGCAAGTGAGAAGAGTATCTCGTTCATGTTTCAGGGGCCTGACACAGAAATCGCGGCATGGAAAGCTGCCGCAGAACGATTTACAATGGCGACTGATATTACGGTCGAACTGCGGCACACCTCGCATGAAGTGTACAATGAGAAAATTGCCGGGTATGTCGCTTCGAACGACCTGCCGGATGTCGTGCAAATTGACGCGCCGTTCCTCAGTAATTATGCCTGGAACGGCTATATTGTGCCGGTGGAGGAGTATCTCGACAAGGATCTTATTGCCGATATGACTCCCTCGAATATTGCCCAATGCACATATCCGATTGACGGCAAGCTGTATGCCACGAGTGAAAAAGACAGCACCGTCTTGTTGTATGGCAACCGCAAATACTTAGAGCAAATCGGCGCGCGTATTCCCAAGACCGTGGCCGAGGCCTGGACGCTTGAAGAATTCGAAGGGTATCTCGAAAAACTGTCCAAACTGCCGGAAGTCAAGTATCCACTGGATATTATGCGGGCGTATGGCGTGAAAACAGAGTGGGGGACGTACGCGTTTTATCCCGCCTTCGTGTCGGCTGGCGGCGGCCTGATTAACCCCAAGACCTGGAAAGCCAATGGCACACTGAATTCGCCAGAGAGCATTCGCGTGGCGGAGGCCTTTCAGCGCTGGGCGAAGAATGGCTGGATTGTTCCTTCCAGCGCGGGGGACAACTTGCTGTTCAATGAGAAACGCGAAGCCGCGTTGGCCTGGAACGGACACTGGGGGTTTGCGCCGGCCTTTGCCGCCATGGGCGATGACTTGGTGGCGATGCCTCTGCCGAATTTCGGCAACGGCGTCAAGACCCCGAATGGCACCTGGATTCTGTCGATCAGCAAAAATGCCGACAAAGAAGCGGCCGGAAAGTTTATCTCGTTTGTCCTGAAAGACGAAGGCTTCCTGAAGGACTCAGAAGCCATTGCCGCCTATCCGGCGCTGAAATCATGGGTTTCGAAATACCCGCTCTATGCTGAATCGGGCACGATGGCGGTTGCAGCCGAGCAGTCGAATGTGGCCATCGCTCGTCCGACGCACCCGGCCTATCCGATTATCACCAGCGCGTTTATGAAAGCCTTTGATGATATTTTAAATGGTGAAGATGTCAAGCGCGCTCTGGATGGCGCTGCCAATATCATTGACGAAGATATTGAGGACAATGATGGATATCCGCCATTTAGCGAGTAAATAATCGTGGCGGTAGTATCGCCGATGTTCTCGGCGGTACTACCCGTTTTCAGGACAGGAGAAGAATGATGTCACACGCATTTGCTCATGAAGATCACTCTCGTCGAGTGCCGCATTGGCGGACCCGCGACGGCCGTCAAGAAATTTTGATGTTGCTGCCATCGGTGGTACTCCTCGTGACCTTTATTATTGTGCCATTCGTAATGTCTGTTCCGTTATCGCTGACGAACCAAAAACTGTTGCCCGGCCCCGTTCTGACAAAATTTATCGGAATCCGCAATTTTGAGCGCATCCTGGCCGATGGTGATTTTTGGCAGGCATTTTGGAATGTCATCCGGTTTACGGCGATGGTGATTCCGGTTCAATGCGGATTTGCCTTACTGATGGCCGACGCCTTAAACCGGCAGCAAAAGCTCAAGGGATTCCTGCGGGGGATGTTCTTCTTGCCCTATATCACGCCCATGGTGATTGTTACGGTGATCTGGGCAACCATCCTCAAATATCCCGAAGGGGTGTTGAATTCGATTCTGGGGTGGATCTCGTTGGGAAGATTCCAGCCGATAGAGTGGTTAGGAAATTCGAACACATCAATGATCAGCATTGTGATGCTCTCAGCCTGGCAAGCGTACGGGTTTCAGATGATCATTTATCTGGCCGGCCTTCAAAATATTCCATTGGAATTGTATGAGGCGGCCGGGATCGATGGCGCGTCGGGCTGGCAGAAATTCCGGCATGTCACCTGGCCCGGGTTGCTCCAGACCAATATTTTTGTGCTGACCGTCACGACGATCCAAGCCCTCAAACTCTTTACTCAGGTCAACATTTTAACGAAGGGCGGGCCACGCGGCTCAACCAACACCCTGGTGCATTATATCTATGACGCTGGATCGGCCGCCCAAAGAATCGGGTACGCGGCCGCCGCTTCAATCGTGTTGCTGGCGCTGATATTAGCCATTGTAGTCATCCAGCGCATTATCTTGAAACGTTTCGAAGCCTAAGGGAGGTTGCTATGAATATCCAAGAAAGAAAAGCTGACACCGTCAAGGCGGGTGTGCTTCTGATCTTTGGCATCATCATCACGATTGCCCCATTGTTGTTAATGTTCGCCTCCAGCTTGAAAGATGATCGATACCAGATATTGGCGGAATTAGGGAGTTTCCGCGCATTCATCGTGACGAATCCGTCGCTGAACAATTTCGTGGAAATTGTCGGGAAACAATCGGTCTTTCCAATGGGGAGATTTTTTCTGAACTCATTGGTTATTCTCGTCGGAACGGTTGTCGGAACAATTTTTATCTCCTCGATGGGCGCCTATGCGCTGCTGCGTGGGAAATTTCGGATCAACAGATGGTTGATATTGGTTGTCATCGGACTGTACATCATTCCCATGGAAACGATCATGTTACCGATGTTGTTTGAAGCGATCAAACTCAGACTGGTGGATACATATCTGATCCAGATCCTCCCGTTTATTGCCCATCCCCTCTTTATTTTTCTCTGTTACCAGTCGTTCAAAGCGATCCCCGAATCTATTTCAGAGGCCGCAAATATCGATGGCGCAAGTTTTTGGCAAATTTACTGGCATGTCTATATCCCGTTAAGCGTGCCTGTTATCGTCTCGATTGCCATCTTGCAGGGCATGGAGACCTGGAACCAGTATCTCTGGCCCTTGATGATTACGCAAAGTGACCGCGTGCGTCCCATGACCGTCGCGATTGCTAATTTTTTCGGGCAAGATCAAATTTACTGGGATCGGGCGTTTGCGGCTTCCGTCTTGATGATGCTTCCGGTGCTTGGATTTTTCCTCTTTTTCCAACGGTATTTTCTGGCCTCGGTCGCAAGCTCGGCCGTGAAAGAGTGAGGCGCAAGCATGTCATATCTGAACGTCATCAGGAAACGGACATTTTTTTATATCGGATATTACTACATCGAAACGTGAATTTTCAAGAGTTCTCAGGAGTGTCAAATCTTGATTTGACACGCGAAATCAAGATTTCGCACTCCTAAAAATTAACGTTCCAGTGTACTACGCTGGTCGTAAGAGACCGGATATTCTGAATTCAATTTCTTTCGTATGGAGACAACCATGACAACGCCAATCCAACATGTCAATGCCCGTATTCACCAGGCCGCAGTTGCGGTAGAAGCGGCTATCCCCAGCGCAGAGCGCGACCAACAACGCCCGGTCTTTCATTTCCGCCCACCCGCGCAATGGATGAACGACCCGAATGGCACGATTTTTCATCAGGGGTATTATCATCTCTTTTATCAACACAACCCGTATGCGGCCACATGGGGACGATTGCACTGGGGCCATGCGCGCAGCCGGGATCTGGTCTATTGGGAACACCTGCCCATCGCGCTCTGGCCATCCGAGGAGCGCCAGGAAGAACATTGCTTCTCAGGCTGCGCCTATCTGGATGATCAGGCCGGGCCGCTGCTCTTTTACACCAGCATCGGGCATGCATTGCCGGAACAGTGGGCGGCCGTCGGCGACACCGACCTGATCGCATGGAACAAACATGCCGCGAACCCGATCCTGACGATGGCTGCCCATCAGGGCGTTGAGGTGCAAGAATGGCGCGATCCGTTCGTGTTTCAAGCGGCAGGCCGAACCTTTATGGTCTTAGGCGGCAAAATCGCGGCGGAGTCGGTGGCGCTCATTTATGAAAAGGGCGCTGACGCCCTGACCTGGACGTATCAGGGGATATTGTTTCGTCACCCGGATGCCAGCCTGCGCAGCCTGGAATGCCCGAATTTCTTCCGGCTGCAAGACCAATGGGTGCTGCTGGATTCGCCGTATGGTCCGGTGGAATATTTCGTCGGAACATTTGATCTGGACACATTGACATTTACGCCAGAAATGCAAGGCAACGTTGATTGGTCATCCCAATTGTACGCCACCAATCTCTGGCGCGATGATCAGGGACAAACCATTATGGCAGGCTGGATTCGAGGATTTGAGCAGCCGCATGGCTGGAATGGCTGCCTGTCGCTGCCGCGTGTGCTTTCAATCGGAAATGATGGGCGTCTGCGGCAGCAGCCAGTCCCGGAATTGCGCAAGCTCCGCGGTCGCCATGCCCAAATCGCCCCATGCGAACTGTGTCATGCCAGCCAACGCCTTCCTGAGGTGAATGTGGCGCAATGCGAAATCCTGGCGCAATTCGAACTGCAAGGAGCGCGTGAATGTGGGCTGAAAATTGATCTTCAATCCGATCACCATAGCGGGCTTGTCATCAGGTATGACGGCGCGATGCTGCACATCGGAGAGAGCCATATTCCCTTGAGTCTGATGGAAAAAACAGATCTGCTGACCCTGCGCATCTTTATTGATCGGTCGGTGTTGGAAGTCTTTGTCAATGACGGCCAGTGGTGTTTCACGCAGGTGATTGCCGCGCCAATAGCTGGGCGAGGCGTGGATGTGTTTGCGCAGGATGGGCCAGCGGCGCTCAAGCAATGTGATATCTGGGAGATGCAGGCCATCTGGTGACAATTATTCCCAGAATG
>CAZCGG010000107.1:0-14126 GCA_964498135.1 uncultured Candidatus Moduliflexus sp. | reverse complement strand
GCGCTTTCAGCATGAGCGCTTTGACGGCGCGATGAGCGCGGAAGTGGAACGCGTCATTTTTGAGCGCGGCAACGCCGTCGGCGTGCTACTGTATGATGCGGCGGACGATTGCGTCCTGCTGATTAAACAATTCCGCTATCCGGCCTATCTGCGCGACCAGTCGGGCTGGCTCGTAGAGATTGTCGCGGGCGTGATTGATAAGGGACGGGACGGGCTGACTGTCGCGCACAGCGAGCTTGTCGAAGAAATCGGCTATCAGGTCTCGGACTTGACGCCGTTGTGCCGCTTCTACGTCAGCCCCGGCGCGACGACGGAGCAAATTGATGTGTATCTCGGCTCTCTGCATGCGGCGGAGCGCGTCAGCGCGGGCGGCGGGTTAGCGGTGGAACATGAAGATATTCAATTAGTGCGCGTTCCATTGTCGGAAGCGTTGCGGATGATTGCGCGCGGCGAGATTTGCGATGCGAAGACGATCATTGCGTTGCAGCAGTTGGCGTTGCAACGGGCTATGAAATAATGCGGTTAATCATTTTGGCGACATCCTGAAGCGGCAGGACAATATCGGCGAGTTCGGCTTCAATCACGCTGCGCGGCATACCCCAGGCCACGCTCGTATCCTTATCTTGGGCGATAATCGTCGCGCCGTGATCTTTCATCATCTTCGCCCCTTCCATGCCGTCTTTTCCCATGCCGGTCAGCACCACGCCCAACGCGCGGTTTCTATAAATTTCCGCCACAGAGCGAAAGAGGACATTGGCGGATGGGCGGCAGCCATTTTCCAACGGCCCTTGATGTAGCGTAATGCGCCGTTCGCCGCCTAAATCGCGCAGCGCCATGTGATAGTTGCCGGGCGCGATGAACACGGTGCCGGGTTCGACAATATCCCCGGTCGTCGCTTCCCGAACCGTATATTCGGTCTTCTGATCAAGCGAAAGCGCAAATTGCTTCGTAAAGAGCGGCGGCATATGCTGGACAATCAAAATGCTGATGTTCGCCTCTCTGGAAATTTCGGGCAAAATAATATTCAACGCATTCGGGCCGCCGGTTGAACTGGCAATCGCCACGACTTCGCATTCCTTCCGGCGCACGGTTGGGAGGCGTTTGCCGGAAATCGGCGTCGTGACCGGCTGCGGCGAGGGCGGCTGAAACGATTTTTGCAGCTTGAGCAGGCGAAGTTTCGGCAGCAAATCGCCCCGAATTTTCTGAAAATTCGTCCGATAATCATTCGAGCCGGTCGGCTTCTCGACAAAATCAATCGCGCCTAATGACAGGGCTTCTAAGGTTTTATCCGCGCCGCGCGTCGTATGGATGCTCAACATGATGACCTTGATGGACGGATGCTGTTCTCGCAGCGCTTTCAAAGTCTCAATGCCATCCAATTCCGGCATCTCGACATCGAGAATCAAGGCATCCGGCTTGAGCGTCGGGATTTTCATTAACGCAATTTTCCCGTTCGACGCGGTGCCGACGACTTCGATATACGGCACGTCTGACAGCATGTCGGAGAGTCCCCGCCGGAACACTATCGCATCATCTACAATCAGGACGCGCAACGATTTTGTGACATTCTCCACCATGTCTCCGATAAACGACCATGCGCGAGAGGCGAGGCCGCTCTCACGCACTGCGTCACGCTATCCGGCAATCCCAAGGGCTTTGGTCAACGTCGCAACAATCTCCTGCGCGGGAACGACTTCATCAATGACGCGGTGTTCCATAAACGGATTGAGGACTTGCCGCCCCACTAACGTGGAAGGCTCTTCGGCGAGAATCAAGCTGCCTTGCTCTTTCATGGCCTGAATCCCTTCCAGATTCCCTTCGCCGGCCCCGGCCAACACGACGCCAATGGCCTTCTTTCCGCACACCCGCGCAATAGATTCGCAGAGCAGGCGGGGAACGGAGCCATATTTTTCCGTGCCGTCTTTTTCGCGGAAGGCCAATTGAATATCCGCGCCAGCCCGCTTCGTGGCGACATATTGATCGCCGATCAGGACGAACGCCTGCCCCGGTCGAATGACCTCATTCGCCGCCGCCGTTTTCACGGGGATTTTCGCGTTCTGTTCGAGCCGCCGCACAAATTGCTCGGCAAAGCTGGAAAACATGGCTTGAAAAATCAAAATGCTCGCCGGAAATTGTTCGGGAATCTGCGGCAGCAAATTCATGAATGTTTTGGGCGCGCCCATGCCGCCTTCAATAAAAACGACCTCGTAGTCGCCGCTCTGAATGGCCGACGCGGTTCTTCTCGGCGCGGGGGACGCGGCGGCGGCCGCCGCCACATGGCGCGACGCATCCACGCTGCCGACAAATTTGATTTTGGCAACCAGTTCATCGCGGACGCGCTCGAAGCCTTTTGAGAACCCCGCGCTCGACGGTTTCGGCACGAAATCCGCGGCACCTAAATCCAGCGCTTCGAACGTATATTTCGCGCCGACAGTCGTGTACGTGCTGAACATGATGACTTTCGTGGGGTTTCCCTGCTCTTTCAGTTTTTTCAGGACAGTCAGCCCGTCCATTTCCGGCATTTCGATATCCAGCAGCACGACATCGGGCTTTAAACTGGTGATTTGCTCTAAAGCGACTTTTCCATTTTCGGCTTTTCCCACCAACTCAATTTCAGGGTCTTTTGAAAGCGTGTTTCCGACTAAAATCCGCACCACAATCGCATCATCAACAATAAGCACCTTGATTTTTTCTTTCATAACACCTCTTGCGCGCGCACAGTATCGCCTTCTTGACAAGCGGTTCGAGACGCTGCGCAATCCGATAGGCTATGTCAATTGAAGAATGCTTTGCAAATCCAGCACGATCAGGAGTTCGTCTTCCAATTGGCAGACTTTTTGAATATAATGCACGGCCACGCCTCGAATCGTTCCCGGCGGCTGCAACAGCCGCCCCTCCGAAATATCCAGCACGTTGCCGATATTGTCCACCAATAAGCTCATCAGCCCTTCGTCAGAGTTGACAATCAAATTCATGCTGGTTTTTTCTTCGGGCAATTTTTCGAAACCGAGGCGGCAGCGCAAATCAATCACCGTGACGATTTGGCCTCGCAAATTGATGAGTCCCCGCACGTAGTCCGGGGCTAACGGCACCGGCGTGATTTCCTGATAGGTAAGAATTTCCTGCACGAACTGCGTATTGACGCCAAACAGTTCGTTGCCCAGAAAAAACGTGGCTAATTGCACGAGGTCAGTGCCTGCGGAATGCTGCTGCTGTTGTGCTGTCTGCATAAGCTGTTATCCTCGACGTCGCAGAATCAAGAGTTCAAGCGCTCGAAGCACTTCATCTCGATCAAGTTTAATCTGATATTCGTCAATCCCAACGGCAACCCCTTTTTCGCGGTCTTTTTCGCCGGTTAATGCGGTGACGGCCATCACAGGGAGATGTTTCCATTTTTCGTTCGATTTAATCCGCCGCGTTAATTCATAACCATTGATCAACGGCATGTCAATATCGGTCACAACCACGTCAAACGTTTGCGTGTCAAGCTTTTCCAGCGCCTCTTTGCCGTTCAGCGCCGTCGTCACGCGATACCCGGCGGCCTCTAAATACGAGCGTTCGATATTCAAGAAGAATGGGGAATCTTCGACAAGCAGCACGTGAATATTCTGCCGGTCGTCTTCCGACAGCTTGCTGATGAAGAATTTCTTGTACCACGTCGGATACGCCATCTCAATCAGGCCGTGAATGTCGAGAATCAGCACCGAATGCCCCTGAATGATTGTCGAGCCGAGAATGCCCTGCTGCTTGAACGTTTCGGTGTCAATATGCGTGTTGATTTCCACCGTATCAATGATTTCCTGCACGACTAACCCGATCTGTTTTTCGACGGCGAAGACAATCAGCGAGAGCATCTCCGGATCCGGCGTGGCCGGAATCTCAAAATAATCTTCGAGACGAAGCAACGGCAGAATTTCGTTGCGATATTGCATCACTTGGCGTCCGCCGGAATATTCAATTTGCGATGAGGCAAATTTTTCCAGCCGCACGACAAACGCAAGCGGCACGCCGTAAAATTCATTTTTCCCCACTTTGAACAACACAATGGTTTGATGTTGATCGCCGCGCGCCGCCACCGCGCCGGAGTCAGAGGCATCCACGTTCAGTTGCTCGACTTTTTTCATGTCGTCCAGCGTCAACTGCGTCGCGCGGAACAAGCCGTTCACGTTGACAATCAACGCGACCTTGCCGTCGCCCATAATCGTTGCGCCGTCGTAGCAATACAACTGTTTGACGTGCCTGCTTAACGGCTTGACGACGATTTCTTCCGTGTCGCCGACTTCATCAACAATCATCCCAAAGCGGAGTTCCCCGGCGGACAGGACGACAATATGGGTATTGCCGGAGACGTTCTTTTGTGAAGGAAGTTTCAAGATATTATTCAGGCGCAAAATCGGGAGCAATTCACCGCGCAGGCGATAGACCTCCGCGCCATAAATATTTTCAATGCCTTGATGCCCTTCTTCGCCGTGCAGCATCAGCAATTCTTCAAGGTTGACCTGCGGAATGGCGAAGCGATGCTCGCCCGATTTCACGATCAGCACGGGAATAATCGCCAGCGTAATCGGGATGCGGATTTTCATCGTCGTCCCTTTGTGGCGTTCCGTATGCACGTCAATAATGCCGCCGATCTTGTCTAAATTCTTTTTCACCACGTCCATGCCGACGCCGCGCCCGGAAATGCTCGTGACGGTTTCGGCGGTCGAAAATCCGGCGAGAAAAATCAGGTTGACTAAATTCCGCTCGCTCATTTCCCCCGCTTGCTGCGGCGTGATAATCTGTTCCCGAATCGCTTTGGCTTTGATTTTATCAAGATTGAGGCCCGCGCCGTCGTCGGACACTTCGATAATCACTTGTCCGCCCTCATGATAGGCTTTGATCGTAATCGTCGCCGTCGGCGGCTTCCCGCTTTTCATCCGTTCGGTCGGAGTTTCGATGCCGTGATCCAGCGCGTTGCGCACGAGATGCGTCAACGGGTCTTTAATCGCTTCCAGCAGGGTGCGGTCTAATTCCGTGTTCTGGCCTTCCATGATTAACTGCACATCTTTCCCGTGCTGTTTCGAAATGTCGCGCACGAGGCGGGGGAACATGCCGAAGACCTTCTTCACCGGCTGCATACGGGTTTTCATGACGATTTCCTGCAATTCGGACACGACCACATTCATCCGCTGCGTGACCGCCCGAAAATCACGCACGTCAATCGTGCTGGCAAACTGCACGACCTGATTGCGAGCTAAGACCAGTTCGCCGGTGAGGTTCATCAATTGGTCTAACAAACGCACATCCACGTGAATGCGGGTATCTTCGACAGATGCGACAGCGTGATCTTGCAAATCGGCGGGTTTCGTTTCTTTCGCAGCCTTGATTTCCTCCGGCTTCGATTTCACGTCTTGTTCTGGCGCGATTTCCTCATGGAAACGCTCTTCCTCTTCTTCTTCGATAAAGTCAGGCGATGCGGAAACGGCGGATGGCGATGGCGGCGGCGAAACAGGCGCGGGCTTTTTCGGCGCTTCGGCTTTATTATCCGCAATCTTTTTGAGTTTCACGACCACGTGAAGAATATCCACATTCCCCTCATCTCCGGTCTTTTCAAGGGCGACGAGGATGGATTTGATGCAATCCACCGCGCTCAAGAGCGTGGTCACAATCTCGTCGCTCAGCGTCAAGGAATGCTCGCGCAGTTTGGCTAAGACATCCTCCGCGTAATGCGAAACCTGCTCAAGGTTGCTCAGGTTCAGAAAGCCCGCGCTCCCCTTAATCGTGTGGATCGTCCGAAAAATGCTCGCCAGCAATTCTTCGTTATGTGGATCGTGTTCTAAGGCGACAAATTCATGATCCAAGCGTTCCAAATTTTCTTGAGATTCAACGATAAAATCGCTCAGAACTCTATCAATTCCGTTCATGATCGCTTCTCCCGCAATACGCTTGCATTCGCACTCCGGCCGTATGCCTCAAAATTTTTGACTAACTCGAAAAGAAAGACACCACGAACGCCAAATTAGATCAAGAAAAATATGGCATCGTCAAGAGAAATTCTCAAAAAACGCGATTTTCAATGTAGTTGTCAGACGCTTTTTAAGGAGTCTGTCAACGCGTTCACCCAGCGAGAACGCACCAACAGAGCAGTCCGCACGATGCGCCGACCAAGCCATAATCCTGCGCCGCCATGCGGCAAGCATGCAGGGATGTTTGCGCGGCATGCAGCGTGAACGCCCGATTTTCCATGGCCAGCGTCAGCCATTCAACGCGCCGCAGCAGGCTGTTGAATAATGGGACGCACAACAGCGCAACCTGTTTAACGCGCATGCGCCATGAATTTGGCGACCATTCCAGCCCCCGTGCGATTCTGGCCTGCATCAGCGCGTCCGCTTCTTGCGCGAGCATCGGGAGAAACCGGCAGGCGAGCATGGCGGTCATGGCGATGCTGCTGACCGGCGCGCCGAGCCGGTTCAAAGGGCGCAACAGATGCGCCAAACCCGCGACCATCTCCAATGGGGGCGCGGCGGCATTGAGCGTCTCCACCCAAACGACAAGCAGCCCGATTTGCGCCATCCCTATCAGCGCGTCATTCAGGCCGAGCCGCCACGCCGCGTCCGCCGGGCGAATAATGCCGTCAAAAGAGCCGGACGAGAGCGTTCCGTACAAGCGTATGCCGCCCGTCATCAGCAGCAGCCAAGAGAGCATGGCGAGATGGCGCAGCGCGCGGCGAAAGGACGCGCCGGTCAGCCGCATCGTCAGCGCGGCCGCACCGCCGAGCATCAGCAGCATCCCGCCGTGCTGCGCGGAGAATGTCGCCGCAATCATCGCCGTCGCTGCCAGCAATTTCGTCTGCGGCGCAAAGACATTCCATCTGTTATGTTCTGGGCAAATAGCTCTTTTCAGTTTCACGCCATGCTAATATTGGAATTTCAAGAAAAAGGTAAAATGCAGTTGCTCTTTTTCTTCGTCGCGCACTAACCGCGCAAACGCCGATTTTTTCAAGCGTTTGCCGATGGTCTGCATCGCCTCGTCGAATTGCATTTCGGCTTGCTGGACAATATTGGCTAATGCGGGCATGTTCATTAAACTGGTGTCAATCCCCGCGTCCTGCAAATCACGGAGAATTTCTTGCACGTAATCCACCGGTCGGCGGTAAATATTGGCGTGAAGCACGACCATTTTTTGCTCAGGGACATATTCGGCCACGTCGTAATAAATCGTAATCGGCACGGTGGTTTGCAGATTCCCCTCATACACCGATGGCTCAAGGGCGTTGTACAGCCGCAACATGTCCTCCCGATCTATCCGAACGCAGCCGCTTGACGCCGGAGTGCCGACCGTGTACCAATCCGTCGTTTCGTGCAGCACGTATTGGGTGTAAAATTGCGAATCAACGTCGCTAGTGACGCGCATGAAAATGGATTTCATGTCGTCCGGCATTTTAATCCGCACCGGCTTCAGCGTCGCTTTGTCGAACGTGTTTGAATGCGTGATAATCTGCCCGACAAGCTCTTTCGGATTTTGCGGGCCGTATTCAAACGTGACGCCAATCGCTTTGGCGTACAATTCCCCTTTGCCGGTGGGGGTTTGATGCTTGCGATCCGCGCCTTTGCCCACGCCGACCGGGATGTTCATGCGCTCCCAGCGTTGGTCGGCATATTGCGTGTACAGGCTCAACGTATAGGCCGGAATGTTCAAAAAGACCTGCTGTTGCAGAATATCAACTTGCGCGAAGGCGTCAACGGCCAGCGCAACACATGATAACACACTGAATAACGCAACTTTGTTCCCCCATCTCGTCCACATAATAAAAAGATAACTCCCCCCTGCTCCCTTGCTATGGCGAGCGCGTCAAACAATAAACATGCTTTTCGACAAGCTGAATGCGAACAACCAAACTACCTTCCGCGTCACGTCGCCCGAAACGGCGGATGCTGCTGAATCAGGCGCACCACTTCTTCCGGCGAATCGGTGATGCAGAGCATGTCGGCGTATTTGCGCCCCCAAGCCAACTGTTGCAGCAGCGGAAATAAAAACGTATCTTTCATGTAGCGTTTTTTCCCCAAAAAAATCATGGGGCTGTAATACCCGAAACTGCCGTAATGGTTTTGCGTGGCGTCCATGAAAATTTCCTGCGTCGTTCCGGCGCTGCCGGGCGCATAGACAATCCCATACAGCGAAATCGCCAACAGGCCGTCTTCGCGGATGCTGTTGGAAAAATATTTGGCAATATGACTGGCGAACAGGTTGCTCGGCTCATGGCCGTAAAACCACGTCGGAACGGCCAAACTTTCCACTTCGCTCGGATACGCCTCAATCACGGCTTTCGATTGCGCGAAGTGCTTGGGATGGTCGCTCGCGGGCGCTTGGCAGAGCAGATGAATCGCTTCTTCAAGATCGCGCTGGCTGTATTTCGCCATGTATGCGCCTAAATTCGCGGCTTCCATGACGCCCGGCCCGCCGCCGGAAATAATCAAATACCCTTCTCTGGCTAATAACTGCGCGGCTTGCGCGACATTGCGATAATGCGGATCCGTCCGCAGAATGCCATGCCCGCCCATGAAGCCGATCCCTTGTTTTTGCGTCAGCCCGTCGTCGCCGTATTCCAGAAATTCATGCAGCGCGTTGTCAATCGCATGGTCATGAATGCGCTGCGCCAACGCCTCCCGAATATCGGGATGATACTGGCCATGCGCGACGAAATGCTGATGAATCCGGTAATCGAGGCTTTGGTCATTTTCGGGATCAAACCCGGCCATCAACTCCCGCCACGTGTACAAGCTCGACCGGTACGGATTATACGGCAGCCCTTTAAACGGCGAAAAGACGTGCGCCCCGCGCTGCCTGACAAGGCATTCATCCTGCGGCGACGCAAAACGGCATCCTAAAAAAATGGCGTCCTCAACATCCACCATTTCCCAATCAATCGCCATCTGCGACAAGTCCGCGCCCTGAATCGCCTTCTCTCGCAGGCCGCGCGGCTGCTCCAGCAATTGCGTCAATTGGGCGCGTTCGACAATCACCACTTTTTTCGCCGATTGTTGCTCCATCGTTTTTATTCCGCGAAAATCAGTTTTCTTGAGAAAGTTACCGATGACGGCTGCGTAGGAAATGAAGCATACCGTGTTTTTTTCAGGTCGTCAAGAAGAATTTGCGCGACATGCGCAAAAATCAGCAATATCAGGCATCCAGCCGCCAGCGATTCGGATCAAGCTGCGCGTCGGGCGCAATGGTCACGGCGCGATGCTCGCCGTTTCGGGAAAAATCCACCGTCGCCTGCGCCGCCTGCTTCGCTTTCGTGTAATTGACGGTGATGCGGGCGATTAATTCGCATTGCTCGGCGGTCGGCTCGCCGTCAATCACGACGAACGGCCCGTTGACATCGCGCGCGGCGGCAGTCCAGCGGCCTGCGGCATAGCGTTCCAGCATCTCGTTATCCACTTCATGCCGCCCGACAATGATTTTGAGCGCGTCCGACAGGCGCAGATGGCGGCCAAGTTTCAACATCTGCGCGTCAGCCGATGTCAGGGCGTCTTCGGGCTTGTGCGCGAGCAAATCTTTCAGCCGCCGCGCGAAATTCGGATCATTCAGCAAACAGCCGCCTGCGGGCTGCTGATAGTCGAAATGATACTGACGCGCCAAGGCAATCTGCGCATGGCGG
This sequence comes from uncultured Candidatus Moduliflexus sp., assembly GCA_964498135.1. Classification (GTDB taxonomy): domain Bacteria; phylum Moduliflexota; class Moduliflexia; order Moduliflexales; family Moduliflexaceae; genus Moduliflexus. The sequence goes on along the minus strand of CAZCGG010000107.1, from coordinate 4,486 downwards.
CCGCGCCCGGAAATGCTGAGCAGCCGGTTGCGATCCACCCAGCCGCGCTCTTCGGGGATCGTCGGCGCAAGAATCTTCGCGGAAAGCGGGCGCAGCAGATACCCCTGCAAGCCGGATTTCTCCTCGATAAACTTGAGCGTGCGCGATTGCTGCGACATCGGGCGCTGCCCCACGACTTCGCCGGTGAAGATGAATTGCGCCTGACGCGCCTCCATGTAGGCTTTCGCTTGCCGCAGCATGAAAATTTTGCAATCAATGCACGGGTTCATTTCCGCGCCATAGCCATGTTTCGGGCGCAACGCGACGCGCAGGAATTCCTCGCTCACGTCAATATCCCGAATCGCCGCGCCTAATTGCTGTTCGATGGCAGATCGGTCAACTTCCGCAGCCTTATGGCGCACTCGACGCTCGATATGGAGCATCTCGAACCCGATGATATAATGCAAGACCTCGATGTCAAGCCCTTGCTCTTGCATCAGCCGAACCGCCAACATGCTGTCCAATCCGCCCGAAAACAGGCCAATCGCTTTGATCATTGCTCTCCTCTGCCCCGAACAACGAACAGTCTTCTTTTTCCGCAATCGCTGTCAGACGCGCTCAAACGCGCCTGACAGCATGATATTTACGGATATTGCATGTAACCTTGCGTGAAAAAGTCAAGTTCTTGTTCGATTTTTTCGAAGATTTTACGCGGCTGGAAGAGCCGTTTCCGGCGCGGCTTTTTCGGCGTTGCCGAGACGGGTTCCAAAATCAGCAGAGGTTTTGGCGCGGCGACCGGCTTCTTGACCGCCTGAACCTCTGGCGTCGGCGGAACATGCGGCGCGGCGGCCAAGGTCGCCGCTGAGAATGTTTCGCCGATTAACGTCCGGCAGCCTGGGCATTTAATGCAATGCGTCGCGTCGAACACCAATGAGCAAAACGGGCAGCGCAGCACGCCTGTTTTCGCGCGCGCTTCATGCAGCCGCGCCGACAATAATTTGCCGACTTCCGCGTATTTTTCCTCCTCCTGAGTGGTGAATGCGTTGGACATGCGCCCATCCTCCCCCGCTCGCGCAGGATGATGACAGGAGGGTATTTTTCTGTTTTTTTTCCTTTACAAAGGACGGGGGGAGTGCAATATTGTTTTTGAAATAGACGCACGAGGCGGGATTCACGACGAGATTTCGCCTGCCAAGAGAGCGAGCAGCAGACAACCAACGGGGAACAGCGCGACCGATTTTTCACGCACGATCAGATGTGGCACGCAAGAGGGCATGACAAGAGCGACCTTCCCGGACGACTCTCTTCTCCCTTTTTGCCGCCGCTGAAAGCTGTGAGGAGGACCAGTCCTTACAGCTTTCGTTTTTTGCGGCAACCGTCAATCGTTGACAGCATTCTCTCCTCCTTCATCGCCATGCGCAAGGCCATATAATGTGATTTTTCATGCGAATGAACGTTTATACGCTCCATCTCGATAGAGAGACGTTTCAAAAATAAACCATATACGATTCGAGAAACTTTTGTCAAGGAGAAAATTTCAGTAACTATAAATATTTTAAGAAGATAGCAGATGTTGTGAATTTTTTCCGTCTATACATTGCCTAAAAATGAGCGCGAATCTTTGCGCTGCGCCGCAGAATAAAATGATATAACTTCAATAAAAACAATATGTAACAAGATATGCGCCTTTCAAAAAAAGAACGACCTCTTGCCAAAAGAATTCCTTGACGGAACATGACAGATTCGACAAGATTGAAAGAAATTTTTTGCATGATTTTCGCGCCGTTTGTAGGAAAAAGCGCGGATATTTTAACTCTTCAGCGTCAGCAGGCGACAAAATGGGAAAGGTCAAACCATACGCAAGTTTCATCGAAATAGAAAAGCATTCGGAACGCATGGGGAAGAGGAGGGTTGCTGGCGGCATAGCGACGGCAGGCAGACCGCGCTTGCTCTATTCCGCCGGACAGACGGAACGCATGAATGCTGTCATGACTCAGGAGATTACGCTGTCCCGCGATTATGACGGCAATGGGGCCGGGCTGGCGAGTTTGTCATCAGAGATCATTGATCTGGAATCCGAGGGCGAACAGCCGAACAAAGGCGTCATGACTGCCGCCGCGCTGGTCAAAACGCTGCCGCCGGACGTGACGATGATTGTCCAAAATACCGCCTACACGCTGGATGTGTTGGAATCGTACCGGAATATTTTAGCGGACGAACTGCGGCTGATTTTGCAGAAAGAAGGCCACCGTTCTCGGAATTTCCGCCGCTATGGCGACGTGCTGCGCAACATCAGTTCGGCGATTAAGCTGAAAACGGAATTCGTGCGCGACCTGTTCCGCAAATTGCGCATCGTGTCGCCGGAAACCATCGCCAAAGCGTCGTATTCGACCATCGTGCATTATCAACTGTCGCTCGCCGATTATCAGGGTGTTTTGGTCAAAAAACAGCGCCGCTTGCAGCAAGAACTCCACACGCTCAAGGACATTCTCAGCAAAATTGACCATTCATTCCACCTGCTGCGGGAACGCGCTAAAGAAATCAGCGAAGCGCTTTCATCTATCACCGCCGAAGAAATTACCTCGTATCCGCCGCACGAATTGGAAGAATTTCGGGCGATTTTGGAAAGCTCGCTCGATAAGGACGATCAAACGGACGAACGGCACATCTGGCGGCAAGCGTTAATCAAAGTGCTGGAAGCGATTGGCATTCAGGCGTTGAGCGTCAAAGAGCATCGGAAATATCAGGCGATTTTAGGCGACATTGAACATGCGTTAGGCGCAGATGGCGCGGCCTTTGTCGAAGAAATTCTCGCCCGGTTCGCCGGGCTTGCGCCGCGTGAAATCGCCCGGCGGCAGGACGCTACGCTCATCAAGCATCATCTGTTTCTGCTCTCGCATCTGACGCTGCTGCTGGAAGGGCATGACGAAAATCTGCACGTCATTGAGCAATATAACGAAACATACAAACGCCTTTCCGAAGCCCTGAACATCAAGCTGAATCCGTATAAAGAGCAGCTTGGCATGAGGATTTGCGACGATCTCAACGGCGTCTATCCCGATGAACTCGCGGCGTACCAGAGTTATGAGCGCATCCGCGAATTCCGCAAAACGCTTGAGGCGTCGCTCTCGAATCTCGAAGAGCCGGAAAACGACGCCGATGTCATGCTCCGGCGCAAAACGCTCGTCAAAGTGCTGGAGGCGGAAGGCATTCAAATCCTGATGTGGGAAGACCCGGACAAACATAAAAAATATCAGGAAATTTTAGCCCAGATCGAGCAGCATCTCATGCCGTACAAAGATGAATTTCTCAAGGAACGCTTAGAGCGTTTTCAGGGGTTGAGCGCGCAGACGATTGCCCAGAAATATCGCGTCAGCACGGTTAAGCACAACGTCCTGCTCTTGGCGCGGCTCTCGCTGCTGCTGAACATGCAGGAAGACGTGGATTTGATGTTCGAATATTACACCATTTCCAAGAACATTTTCGAAGCCCTGAATTTGAAATTGGAAGAAGGCCGCGTTCAGCAAGAAGAGGCCAACGCCAGCCGCGCCGAATCCAAAAACGTGTTGTTAGACAGCGATCTCTTCCGCACGCTCTCGACAAACGCCATTGAGCGGATTGTTGACCGCTTCGAATTGCAGAACCTGCCGAAAGAGGCGGTCATCATCCAAAAAGGGCAGAAAGGGGATGCGTTTTTCGTCATAAAAAAAGGAAGCGTGCGCGTCGGCCTGCCGGTCAAATCCGGCAAAGAAATTCAATTGGCGATTTTATCGAAAAGCGACTGCTTCGGCGAAATGTCGCTGCTGACTGGCAATCCAGCGGCGGCGTCCATCACCGCGCTGGAAGATGTCGAAGTGCTGCGCCTGAAAGAAGAGCATTTCAACGATATTCTTGTCGAATATCCGGTGCTGAACCGCTATTTTCACCGCATTCTCTCGGAGCGGCTGCGCTCGACCAGCGAAAAAGCCGACAACAGCGAGCTTGAAAAGGGCTTGGCCGGAAAACTTAGCACAATCAGCCTTGAAGACCTTGTGCAGACGCTATACACGGCGAACAAAACCGGCGTGTTGACCATTGAAAATCAGGACGATAAAGGGAAACTGTTCATTAAAAACGGGCTGATTATTCATGCCATGACTAAAAATTTGAAGGGCGAACAGGCGTTTTTCCGGCTCATGACGTGGATTGATGCCTCATTCCGCTTTGTTCCCGGCGACGTGAATGTCGAGCGGACGGTCACGATGAACGTGCATGGCCTGCTGCTCGAAGCGATGAAGCGCATTGACGACATGCGGCAAATCAAATCATTGTAGAAACGACATCGTGAGAGTCTTTCACTTTTTGAGGCGGGCAAAATGCCGACGCTCGCGCAATACGAAAATCAGGGACAGAGAAACTTCAAACGTCTTTGAGACGTTTGAAGTTTGATTTACAGAGGAGGCGAATATCATTATGCGCCATTGGTGGAAAATGTGGGATGCGCTGGCGCATCTCCGGTTTGGGTGGA
>CAZCGG010000106.1:0-14320 GCA_964498135.1 uncultured Candidatus Moduliflexus sp. | reverse complement strand
TCTTCCGCCTGCCGAGACGCTTCCGGCGCGGCTGCACGAGGCCATGCGCTACAGCGCGCTGGCGGGCGGAAAGCGCCTGCGCCCGGTCATGCTGCTGATGACCGCCGAACTCTTCGGCAAACCTTGCGCGGAGGTCGCGTTTGCGGCGGCGGCGCTGGAATGCGTTCATACCTATTCGCTGATTCACGACGATTTGCCCGCGATGGATAATGACGATTTGCGGCGCGGACGCCCGACGAATCATAAAGTCTATGGCGAGGCGCTGGCGATTCTCGCCGGAGACGCGCTGCTGACGCTTGCGTTCGAAATAATGACCGATCCGCGCCATGCGGCGGCGTGCGCGTCGGCCGCCATTTTGCGGGCGGCGCATGAATTGGCGTCCGCCGCCGGTTCAACCGGCATGGCTGGCGGGCAAACGCTTGATATTCAGGCCGAACACCGGCAAATCAGCCTGGCCGAATTGGAAACGATTCATCGCCTGAAGACCGGCAAAATGATGATCGCCGCCATGCGCATCGGCGCGATTTTGGCGAATGCCGCTCCGGATGAACTCGCGGCGGTGACGCGCTACGGCGAATGCGTCGGCCTCGCGTTTCAAATCGTGGACGATATTCTTGACATCGAAGGCACGGCGGCGGAATTAGGCAAAAGTCCGGCCAAGGATCTTCAGCAGGAAAAAGCCACCTATCCGGCGTTATACGGCATGGCGGCGTCAAAGGCTCTCGTCAAAGAAATGGTTGCGCATGCGGTTGAGAGCGTCGCCATGTTTGGAGATCGCGCCGAATATCTGCGCGAATTAGCCGAATTGATGGGCGCGCGTACCCACTGAGCGCGCGGGCGGCGCGATTTCTCTTGCGTTCTTTCCCATTCTTCCGCAAACGTGTCATATAAGATACGCAGGACGCGCTCTTGGGCAGACGTCCTGATTCATCTCATCGAAGGAGAGACGCTATTTTACGCCTGTTTCCGCCACGAAATGGTCATGAAGTATCGTCACGAATGGCGTGCCATTATTTTTAGAGCAAATTCATAATCCCGACGATTTAAAAAAAATCCCGGAAACCGATTTAAAATTTGTTGCCGAAGAAATCCGCACCCTGATTATTTCCACGCTTTCCAAAACCGGCGGGCACCTTGCCTCGAACCTCGGTGTCGTTGAATTGACCGTCGCCTTGCATTATATTTTCGATACGCCGCGCGACAAAATCGTCTGGGATGTCGGGCATCAGGCGTATGCCCATAAAATCCTGACCGGGCGGCGCGAGCAATTTCACACGATTCGCCAGCCCGGCGGCTTATCCGGCTATTGCAAGCGCGAGGAAAGCCCATACGATTGCTTTGGCGCAGGCCACAGCAGCACCTCGATTTCCGCCGCGCTCGGCCTTGCGGACGCCCGAGATCTGCGCCATGAAAAGCATAACGTGATTGCCGTGATTGGCGACGGCTCGCTGACTGCCGGGTTAGCGTTGGAAGGGCTGAACAACGCGGGCGCGAAAAAACGCCGATTTATCGTGGTGCTGAACGACAACGAAATGTCCATTTCGCCCAACGTTGGGGCGATGTCGGTCTATTTGAACCGCATTATCACCGGCAGTTTGTATAATAAATTGAAATTCGAAATCGAGCATTTCGTCAAAACAATTCCGGGCATCGGCGAACAGGTGTTTAAAGTGGGCAAGCGGTTTGACGAATTTCTGAAAGGATTCATCACGCCGGGCATTTTGTTCGAGGAATGGGGCTTTAAGTACGTGGGGCCGATTAACGGGCATAATCTGCATCAATTGAACGAAACGTTTCGAAACGTGCGCGATAATATTGACCGCCCGACGCTGATTCACGTCGTCACGCGCAAGGGCAAGGGGTTCAAACAGGCGGAAGACGACGCCGCGATGTATCATGGTGCGTCGCCGTTTTGCATTGAAACCGGGGAATTTGTGAAGCAAGAAGGGCTTGCGCCGAGCTATACGGACGTGTTTGGCGCGACGTTGGCGCAGTTGGCGCAGGAGCAGCCGAACGTGCTGGCCATCACGGCGGCGATGTGTTCGGGAACCGGGCTGGATGAATTTGCGAAAACGTTCCCGGAGCGGTTTTTCGATGTCGGCATTGCCGAACAGCACGCCATCACGTATGCCGCCGGGCTGGCTGCCGAAGGATTCAGGCCGGTCGCGGCGATTTATTCGTCCTTCCTGCAACGGGCGTATGACCAAATTTTTCATGATGTCTGCCTGCAAAATCTGCCGGTGACGTTCGCGCTGGATCGCGCCGGATTAGTAGGCGCGGACGGCGCGACGCATCATGGCGTCTTCGATTTCGCCTATCTGCGGCATTTGCCGAACATGGTCGTCATGGCGCCGAAAGACGAAAATGAGCTGCGGCACATGCTGAAAACCGCGCTGAATCACCCCGGCCCGGCGGCGGTGCGCTATCCGCGCGGCAACGGCGTCGGCGTCCCGCTTGACGCCGAATTGCGGCTTTTGGACATCGGCAAAGCGGAACTCCTGAAAGATGGCCGCGATGTCGCTATTTTCGCCATCGGCAACACGGCGCATGCCGCGCTCGACGCCGCGCAGCATTTAGCCGACGAACACATTGACGCCGCCGTCGTGAACGCCCGTTTCGTCAAGCCGCTTGACGTGGAATTGCTGCTGGAGCTTGCGCGGAAAACCGGAAAAATTGTCATGGTTGAAGAGCATGTGGTCATGGGCGGATTCGGCAGCGCGGTGTTGGAATTGCTGCACGAACGCGGCCTTTCGAAAGTGGCGGCGTGGTGCGTCGGCCTGCCGGATAAATTTATCGAACATGGCGGACAAGGCATGCTGCGCCATCAATACGGCCTTGATGCCGAAGGGATTGAAAAAGCGGTCACGGCGCTTTTGAAAACAGCGTAAATGAACAAGGTGAAATATGACAGTGACGGTCAGAAGCTCAAATGAAGAAATCATGATGCTGCCGAAATGGCTGATGGCGCGCCTGAATTTGCGTGACGGAGAAAAAATCACGCCGATGTTTGACGGGCAGGCGCTTCGTTTCAGCCCGGTTGAGCGGTTTCTTGGGTTGCGCGGCATTTTGCGCGATGATTCGGAATTTGATTCGGCGGTTGACCTTTTGAATCAAGGGTGGCAGGCATGGGAATATCCCGAATCTTACAACGAATGAACAACATTTTGAACGTGTTCAAGAATTAGAAGTGTTGACGCCTGCCAAATTTTTAGACACCGTTTTACAAAGGTAGCGTTCTTTTTCGAATTGATAATATGCAGCAGATCAAATCAATTTGAAAATGATTGTTATCAGAAATACGAAATGGGACAGCCGAAAAAATCGAAACGGAAAAAACAGCAGCCCAGCGCGAAAAAAACATATAGCGGGTTGGAAAATGTGGGGTATTATTTCATGGCCGCCGCCGGAGCATTCGTGCTGCTTATGGCGGTGTTAGCGTTATTCGGGTTTTTGAAAAAGTTTTGGTAATATCGAACATGGGGAGCATCCTGCGCCGCGAACGTTCGATGTTCGCGGCGCGGAACTACGCGGAGGGGAAATGCGGCAAATTCTTGTCACTGGCGGCTGCGGCTTTATCGGCAGCAATTTCGTGCGCTACATGCTGCGCGAGCATCCTGAATATGGCATCATCAATCTCGATAAATTAACCTACGCGGGCAATCCTGAGAACCTGCGCGACGTTGAGCGGCAGCCCAATTACCGCTTCGCGCATGGCGACATCGCCGATCGCGAGCTTGTGGAACGCCTGATGCCGGACGTTGAGGCGGTCGTGCATTTCGCGGCGGAAACGCACGTTGACCGCTCGATTCTCGACGCCGGAAGTTTCATCACGACCGACGTGTACGGCACGTTCGTGTTATTGGAAGCGGCGCGGAAACACCCGATCCGCCGGTTCGTGCATATCAGCACGGACGAAGTCTATGGCACGGCGATGTCGCCGGAAGGCATCAGCCGCCCGTCGCTGGAAACCGACGCGCTCATGCCGCTTTCGCCGTATGCGGCGAGCAAAGCGGGTGCGGATCGCCTCGCGTTTTCGTATTGGGCGACGCACAAGATTCCGGTCATTATTTCGCGGTGCAGCAACAACTACGGCCCGTATCAATACCCAGAAAAGCTTATTCCGCTTTTCGTGACGAATGCCCTTGACAATATTCCCCTTCCTGTCTATGGCGACGGGAAAAATACGCGCGATTGGATTTTTGTCGAGGATCATTGCAAGGCGATTGCGACGCTGTTAGCGTGTGAGGGCGACGACGGAGAAGTCTTTAATATCGGCGCAAGTCAGGAATTTTCCGTGTTGCAGATTACGGACATTATTTTGAAGACGCTCGGCAAGCCCAATTCGCTGATTCGCTTTGTGGCGGATCGCCCCGGCCATGTGCCGCGCCATGCGGTAGATTCGTCCAAATTCGCCCGCCGGTTCCATTGGAATCCGGCCACCGATTTCGCGGCGAGACTGGAAAAAACCGTGCGGTGGTACGCGGAGCATGAAACGTGGTGGCGGCGCATCAAAGAGCAAGACGCCGGATACCGGCAATATTATCAGCAGCAATACAAAGAGCGGGGAGCGCAATCATGAGGGTGTTGGTCACTGGTTCGCGGGGCATGTTGGGAACGGACGTGGTGACGCTGTTTCAGCAGACGCACGATGTTTTCGGGCTTGACCTGCACAACGGCAACATTCTCGACGCGGCGCAGGTTGACGCGATTGTCGCGCAGTTTCGCCCGGACGCCATCATTCACGCCGCCGCCTATACGAACGTGGATCAGGCCGAAACGGATGAAACGGGCGCAATCGCGCTGAACGAAACCGGCACGAAACATTTGGCGCTCGCCGCGAAAGCGCATGGGGCGAAACTCGTGTACGTCAGCACGGATTACGTCTTCGACGGCACGAAGCGGACGCCGTACCTTGTGTCGGACGAGCCGCATCCGCTCGGCGTCTATGGCAGATCGAAATGGCTCGGCGAGCGGCAGGCGCAGACGATTCTCGACCCATCGCGCTGGTTGATTGTCCGCACGGCTTGGCTGTATGGGCTGCGCGGCAAAAATTTTGTCGAAACGATTTTGCGACTCGCGCAGCAGCAGAATCCGCTGCGCGTCGTGAACGACCAGACTGGCGCGCCGACCTACACGCACGATTTGGCGCGCGGGCTGCTGGCGTTGCTTGAACATCATGCCTCCGGCATCGTGCATCTGACCAATAGCGGGCAATGCACGTGGCATGAATTTGCCCGAACGATTCTGGATGCTGCGGGCTTGGCGCAGGTGGAGATCGAACCGATCACGACCGCCGAATTGCGCCGCGCCGCGCCGCGTCCGGGATTTTCGGTGCTGGACTTGTCAACGTTTGCGGCGTTGACCGGTCAATCCGTCCGTCATTGGAAAGACGGGCTGTTGGCGTATTTGAAAGAACGAAATGAACATCAACTGTAATGCGTCATGCGAACGCATCACGCATTCCCTGACACATAAACGCATGAGAGTCTTAATTACAGGCATTACCGGCTTTGTCGGCAGTCACATGGTTGAATTTTTATTGAAAGAGCATCCCGAAGTCGAAATTTTCGGAACGCGCCGGTGGCGCAGCCGTCTTGAAAACCTGCAACATCTGATGAAGCACATTACGCTGCTGGAATGCGAACTGCGCGATTTTACCTCCGTGTTTAACGTCATCAAAACGGTGCGGCCGGATCGGATTTTCCATTTGGCCGCGCAGAGTTTCGTGCCGACTTCGTGGGTGGCGCCGTCGGATTCGCTCATGACCAACATCATCGGCCAATCCAACCTCTTCGAAGCGGTGCGCGATGTCGGGATCGATCCGTGGATTCAAATCGCCTGCTCATCCGAAGAATACGGCATGGTCTATGCAGACGAAGTGCCGATTAAAGAAACGAACCCGCTGCGCCCGCTCAGCCCTTACGCCGTCAGCAAAGTCGGGCAGGATTTGATGGGTTACCAATATTGCATGAGCTACGGCCTGAAAACCGTGCGGACGCGCGGATTTAACCATACCGGCCCCCGGCGCGGCGAAGTCTTCGTGACCTCGAATTTCGCCAAGCAGATCGTGGACATCGAAAAGAAGAAAAATCCGCCGGTCATCAAAGTCGGCAATCTTGACGCGAAACGCGATTTCACGGACGTGCGCGACATGGTGCGCGGCTACTGGATGGCGTTAGACGGCAACTGCGTTCCGGGTGAGGCGTATAACATCGCTTCGGGCAAAACGCAGACGATTCAGTCCGTGCTGGATTTGCTGTTGAGCATGAGCGACGTGAACATTACGGTTGAGCAGGATCCGGCGCGGCTGCGCCCTTCCGACGTGCAGATTTTGTGGGGCGACTATTCCAAATTCCACGCCGCCACCGGCTGGACGCCGACGATTCCGTTTGAACAGACCGCCCGCGACATTTTGAATTACTGGCGGGAAAATTCGTAAATAACAAGGGGCGGCAGCCCTGCCCTACGCGGTCGGTGAATTCATGAAAAGAATCCGCCGCATAGGGCGGGGCTGCCAACGGATGAATAACTGTGAGAGTGCTGATTACAGGGGCAACCGGCTTTGTCGGGACGCATTTATGCGAATATCTGCTGCGTCAGGGCGACGAGATTCACGGCACGTATATTTATCAGCAGGAGGTTGAGCGTTTCCCTGATGCGCTGCGGTCTCAAGTGACGCTGCGCGCCTGCGATCTCAGCGAAATCACGCAGATTCGCCAAGTCGTGAGCGGGCAGTCGTTTGATCGCGTGTACAATCTCGCCGCGATCAGCAGCGTCCATCAATCGTGGAGCAAAGGGCAGGAGCTTGTCCTGAAAGTCAACCTGTACGGTTGGCTCAATCTTCTTGAAACACTGCGCGAATATTCCCCTCAAGCGCGGATTTTGATGGTCAGTTCCGGCGAAGTCTATGGCATTGTCCCGGAAGACAAGCAGCCGACGAACGAAGCCCTGCCGCTCCGCCCGATCAATCCTTACGCCGACAGCAAGGCGGCGCAGGAAATGTTTTGCTATCAATATATTTACCGGTATCAATCGCAAATCGTGATTGTGCGGCCATTCAATCACACTGGGGCGCGCCAGTCGCCGGATTTCGTCTGCCCTGATTTCGCGCGGCAGATCGCGGAGATTGAGGCCGGGCGGCGCGAGCCGGTGATGTCGGTCGGCAATTTGACGGCGCGGCGGGATTTCTCCGACGTGCGCGACATTGTGCGGGCGTATCATCTCGCGCTTGAAAAATGTCCGATTGGCACGCCGATCAACGTGGCGTCAGGCACGGCGCGCCCGGTGCAGGCGATTTTAGACGGCTTGCTGAAACTCAGCGCCACGCCGATTGAAATCCGCCGCGATCCGCAGCGCATGAGGCCGTCGGATGCCGCGCTCATGCTCGGCGATGCGTCGCTGCTGCGCCATTATACGGGTTGGACGCCTGAAATTCCTTTTGAGGAAACGATTCGCAGCGTGTTAGAGTATTGGCGGGAGCAGGTTCGGCAAAAATAAGCGTCGCGCAAGTTCCGTCAACTATTCTGCTTGACATGCCTCGTTCTGAAAGATACGATGTCTTGCGAAGGCGCGATAAGGCGTTATTTCTGATAATCCTGATGAACAGGGCGAAACGCATGAACACGAGAACGCAATTTGGGACATTGATCGCCGCCGCGCTCCTCGCGCAGGGGTGCGCGGGGTTGACCGCGAAACCGGCATGGCGCGAACCGTATCGACTTTCGAAGACTTACGCCGAAGCGGGGCAATGGGAAACGGTGATCGAACTGTTGAACAAGGCGATTGCCGCAGATCCGGTTTCTGACCCGAAAAAACCGGCGGGGATATTCCGGCGCGTCGCGTATTATCCCTATCTCGATCTCGGTCGGGCGTATTTAGCGATTGAGCGGCTCGACGAGGCATCGTTGTATTGCAACAAGGCGCTCTCCGAAGGAAAAACGCCGCTCACCGCCGTCAACGACTGTTTGGCGCGGGTTGAATCGCGCAGCAAGACAAGCACAAGAAGCCTGCCGCATTATCCTGCCGTTGAGCGTTTTGAAATTCCTGAATTTCCTTGGCCGCCGCCGAAAGCCTCAGCCAAAGCTGCCATTCCGTCTTCCATGCTGGCCGCGCCCGGCCGCGCTGCGCAATTAGGCGATGCCGCCGAACGCTTGGAGCGCGCGTTGACCGCCGCCGGATACGAAGAGTTCAGCTATTTTCACATTCCGCAAGGGTTTGCCGTCGTCACGCGCTTAGAGCAGTTTTATCCCGATGGCAGGCCGAAAGAAGAGCCTGCGCGGTGGGTGGAGCGACTTGAGCCGCAGCCGGTTTTTTCACTGGCGTCGTATTTGAAAGCCTTGTTCACCGCGCAAAAAGGCTATTATCGCATTCTGGTCTTTTTTGTCACGGCCGCGCCGATCAATCAAGGCGGCAAGGAAGTCAGCCGCGACGAAGCGGCGGCGTGGCTGCATGGCGGCGCGAACATGCTGCCGTCGTCTATCGGGACGTTGGCGTTGACGAAAGATCATTATTGCATGGCGTTTATCTATGAATTCGAGCAAATGACGCGCGACCATCCGGCGGTGCTGAAAATACCGGGAATGCTTTTGGGGCGGGCGCATTTGGAAAAATCGGCGATTTGGAAAAATCTTGAACAATTTGCGCGACAAGGGTAGCGCGTCGTTTCACTCATTTTTTCGATGCTCGGAAATGAGTGAACTGACGCGGTGATTGAATGAACGCATTAAGGAAATATTGTTTCAGTGGTCTGTTGATCTTCACCGTTTGCTTGCTCTCCAGTTGCCCGGCGTCAGCCCCGTTCGCCTCGCTTGGCGAGGAAGACGAGGAAGTCGTCACGGTCGCGCAGGAAGATTTGAGCAATTTGGCGGTGTCGTTATCGTCAACGATTTTAGGCGCGGGCTTTGACAGCGTGGCGATTGTTGATTTTACAAATCCTGACGGCGACGTGACGGCGTTCGAAGAAGAAATTACGGAACGCCTGTTCCTCCTGATGTCAGGGTTTAGCGGGAAAATTTGGGTGATGCGGCGCAGCGCGCTGCGCGAGCAGCTTGACGCGGCGGACGCGGAAGCCGAAGTCTGGCGCGTGATGGGCATCAAAGCCGTCATTCAAGGCACGACGGATGCCTCGTCGGAAGAAAATGTGATGCTGGCGGTTAAAGTGATGAACGCCGAAACATCGGAAATCATTACGGAAGTCAAACAGCCGTGTAAGACGCATCCAAAGCTGAAGCTGGAAGTCGGATTGATCGGGGCAACGGAAGAAGGGCGCATGCGGGGGGCAAAACCCAATGCTGAAACCGGCGAAGAGGCGGCTGCGGAACAGATTCCATTGTTTCCTTGGCCTCCGAAAGAAGCCTCAGCCGCCACGCGCATTCCGTCAGCCTATTTGCTGAATGAAGCCGCGAACACGCTGTTCGATGTCGCGGAGCGGCTGGAGCGGGCATTGACCGACACGGGCTATTCGGAGCGAAGCTATTACGCCGTGCCGAAAGGCTTTGCGCTGGTCACGCGCCTTGAGCAGATCGCCCCCGATGGGACGCCCAAAAATGTGCCTGATCGCTGGGCGGTCGAGATGACGCCGCCATCGGTCTTTTCGCTCAGTTCATATTTGAAAGCCTTGTTTACTGCGCAAGAAGGGCATTTCAGGATTATCGTCTTTCTCGTGACCGCCGCGCCGTTTTCGCAGGATACCGAAAATGCCGTCAGGCGCGAAGAGGCGATGGATTGGTTGAGCGGCGGAACGCAATTTCTGCCCGCCTCCATCGGCAATCTGCCCTTTGGCGAGCGTCATTATTGCGTGGCAATGATTTACGAATTTGAGCAGCCGACGCGCAATCATAATGCGTTATTCAAAAAATTAAGCGCGCTTTCGGGCGTGGAACACTTGAAAAAAGCGCAGTTATGGGAACGATTGGAGAGAAAATAAGCATGGAAGGCTCAACAACGACGAGCGTAGAAGGCTCAACGCCTCCGATGGAAAAAGGGCGCGTCTCAATGACGGCCTCAAAAAAATGTTTGGCAACCGCATGGTTTATCGGCAGCGGCCTGCTGTTTCTCGTGCTGATGGTGCAAACGCTGCTGGGGCATTATGGCGACAAGGCCAAAGAAGCGTGGGCCTGGTTCATGCCGACCATCGTGCCGACGCTTTCGCTGATTACAAGCGGCGTCGTCATTTCCGGGCCGTTAGGAAAAAGTCTGGAAACCGAAACCGTTGACCAATTTTCGTACCGGCTGTCGCTGGTGCTGTCAATTTTTTATCTCATCGTGGTCAGTTTAACCATCTTAATCACGCCATTTTCAGCCACGCCGCCGTTGGAACTGATGAAACTCTCGAATCTCTGGCTTGCCCCGATTCAGGGGATTGTCAGCGCAGCGTTGGCGGCCTTTTTCGTTTCGACGAAGTAAAAAGCTGTCAGACATCTTGAAGATGTCTGACAGCTTACGTTATAAGGAGTCGAAATTCATGGAGCGTCGCGCATTGCCTCTCATTCTGGCGTCGCCATTGACATGGCTGGCGCTGCTCATCATTCTCGGCGCAGAAGCGGCGTTTTACGTCTGGTTTCAGCCGCCGCGCCTCATGTTCGGCGTTCTGTGCGGCGTGGGCGCGCTGCTGTTCCTGCTCTGGCCGCTCTTCTATCTTCGCTCCGGCGATTTTCAAACGATGGCGGAGCAATTGCCCTACAAAACCGACGTGTCCGCGCTGGAAAAACTCTTGAAAACCTGCGATGAACCGTTCCAAAAGCCCGCGTATGAATGCCTCGCTCTGCTGGAAAAAACTCAACAGGAATTCGGCTCGCAGACGTTTCAGAGCGATTTGGATCGGATTGTCGAAAATTTGACGCAACTGAGCCACAATCATTTGCAGCTTGCTTCCCGGTTGCAGCGATTCGGCACGGCGCAGCAGAAGCAGTTGATGCAGAGCATTTTGCAGCAGCAAGTCCGCTCCGTCGAAAATTCGCTGACCACGCTGAAGGCATTTAGTGGGAATCTCACCCTGTTGGAGGCGCATCCTGAAGACGCCGAAAAAATGGGAAGCGATTTGAAAGGGATTAATGAGGAATTGGAACATGTGATTCAAAAGGAGGCCTGACATGAAAAAATTGTTTGTTTTCATCGTGGTTCTCGCTGTGATCGGCGGCGCGGGCGCGCTGATGTATTTTCAGATGCAAGACCGGTCGGGCGGCGTCATGTCGTATGAAAAAGCGGCGGCGCGGCTGGCGGCGTTGAAAAAAAAGGTGCAATGGTCGGAAAACCTCGTGCAGCGCCGGGCGCAGATTCAATTGGCGGGCGCGCAGGACATCACGCAGATGCTGCCGGATATTGAGCGGTTTCCGTTGATGAATCAGCCGCAAGCCGCCGGAAATGATGTCATTGTGGAAATTTTCGCGTCCACCGAAAAATCCGGCTCCGGCACTGACGGCTGGATGGTGGAAGTCGCGGAAGCGTTCAATACGGCCAATCAGCGATTAAAGAGCGGGCAGCGGGCGTTTGTCACAATTCGCAAAATCGCGTCCGGCACGGCCTACGAATTTATCGCCTCGCGCAAATATCTGCCGGACGCTTTTTCGCCTTCGTCCAATCTGTGGGGGCAAATGGCGGCGGCGCATAACGTGAAAATGACGCCGATCCGCGAAAAGCTGCTCGGCAATATCGCCGGAATCGTGATGAAAAAAACGGTGGCGGATCAGATGAAAGCCGCGTATGGCTCGCTGGACGTGAAAAACCTGATTGACGCCGTTGTGCAGGGAAAGTTGGCGATGGGCTACACTGATCCGTTTGCCAGCAGCACGGGCTTGAATTTTCTGTTTACCGTCTTAGCCACGTTTGCGGGCGGCAATGAGCAAATGATGCTCGATCTGTCGGTCGTGAGCGCGTTTGAGAATTTTCAAAAAGGCGTCCCGTTCGTCAGTCAAACCACCCTGCAAATGCGCGATTCCGTTGAAAAGGGCGGCGCGTTGGACGCTTTCGTTATGGAGTATCAGACATTCAGCAAAACGCAGATTTTGCAGGCTGGCTACGAATTTGTCCCGTTCGGCGTCCGCCACGATAACCCGCTTTACGGCGTCGGCGAGTTGAGCGCGGAGAAATTGGAGGCGTTGCAGATGTTCGCGGCGTTCGCGGAGCAGGCGAAATTCCAAGCATCTGCGGCGAATTACGGCTTCAATCCGGCGCTGGATTACGCGTCGGCGTTTCCCGCGCCGTCCGGCGCGATGTTGATTCAGGTGCAGAGGCTCTGGAAGCAGAAAAAAGACGCCGGACGCCCAATTTCCGCCGTGTTTCTCTGCGACGTGAGCGGCTCGATGGACGGCAGCCGGTTGAGCGCGCTGAAAAAATCGCTGCTCGGCGGCAGCGAATTTATCGCGCCGGAAAATTCCATCGGCATCGTGCTGTTCAGCAATCAAGTCAGCGTGGTGCTGCCCATCGAGAAATTCACGCTCGCGCATAAAGCCTCGTTCCATGCCGCCGTCGAGGACATGACCGCAGGCGGCCAAACCGCCATGTATAGCGGCATAGTCGTCTCGCTCTCGCTGCTGCTGGATGAAAAACAGAAGAATCCGAACGCAAAGACGACGCTGTTCGTGCTGACGGACGGCGAAACCAACGCGGGGCTGGAACTGAAAGATGTTCGGCCTGCCATTCAGGCGCTCGGCATTCCGATTTACACGATTGGATATGAGGCGAATCTGCCCGTATTGCAAGAACTTTCCTCAATTGTCGAGGCCGCGAGCATGAACGCGGACGAAGGGGAAGTGCAATACAAAATCGGCTCGCTGCTCAACGCGCAGATGTAACTACAGCAGCGTAACTACAACAGACGTTTGAAGTCTGCAAGACTTCAAACGTCTCGATAAAACATGATGAAACCCTTTGTCGCTTGGCTTACTGTCACGTGCGTGATTTTCGGGGCGTGCGGCGGCGCGTATCACCTCTATTTGACCAAGAATCCCCGCAAAATCCTCGTCGCCGTAGATTCGTCGTTCCAAATGAAGGCGGTGTGGCCGCGCATTCCAGACACGCTGCGCCTCATCGAACAGCAGCGCTACGCGACGTTCGCCCTCATCACCGAGAAAAACAGGATTCATTCATGGTCGCCGTCGCTGTCGCTCGGCGTGATGATTCCCTACGCGCCGCGCGATTTTTCGCGGCTGGCAAGCGCCGCCGCCTATCCTGAAATCCGCGAGGCAAGCCGGAAATACGTCATCACCACGCTGTTAGAGGCATCCGCTCAGGCGCAGCTTCGCGGCTGGGAAATCATTCAACTTGCCCCGTAACAGAAAAGCTGTCAGACACTTTCGAAAAGTGTCTGACAGCTTCGGTTTTTTGCAGAATTGTTTCACGAAGCCGCGTTCTGGCGGCGCAACGCCTGAAGCACTTTCTCCGCCGTGAACGGCGGCTCGGTCATTCGGACGCCAACGGCGTCGAAAATCGCGTTGGCGATGGCCGGCGCCGGGCAATTGACCGGCACTTCGCCGATAGATTTCGCGCCGAACGGGCCGGACGGCTCATGCGTCTGCACCAGAATCGTCGTCAATTTCGGCATGTCCGCCGCATTGAAAATTTTGTAATCGGCAAAGTTGGGGTTCAGAATCCGCCCCTGCGCGTCAAATTGCATTTCTTCGAAGAGCGCGAAACCAAGCCCCTGCGTCACCGCGCCTTCGACCTGCCCTTCGGCCAATTTCGGGTTAATCGCCACGCCGCAGTCAACGGCGGTCACAAACTGCGTGACGCGCACTTCGCCCGTCTCGACATCCACTTCGACTTCCGCAAACGCGGCCGCAAACGGCGGCGGACTCGTCTCAGACATGTTCGTCGCCATCGTTTTCAACTGCCGCCCCTGCTGATATTGGGCATACGCGGCGATCTGCTTGAGTGAAATCGCTTCGCCATTTTTCGAAACAAACCGGCACGCGCTGCCGCTATCCGCCTGAATAATCAGGCGTTTTTGCGCATCGCCAAGCATCGCGCTGGCAATCGGCATGATTTCGGCGCGCAGCAAATCCGCCGCTTTTTTGACCGCCCCGCCGGATACATACGTCGTGCTGGACGCATACGCGCCGACATCGAACGGCGTCAATTCCGTGTCGGCGGTCGTGATGCGAATCTCCTTGAGGTTCACGCCGAGCGCCTCCGCCGCAATCTGCGTTAAAATCGTATCCGCGCCCGTGCCGAGATCGGTCGCGCCGCACAGCAGGCTGATTGTGCCGTCGCTGTTCAAAATCAGCGCGGCGCTGCCCCAATCCACGCCCGCAATGCCGCTTCCCTGCATGGCGCAGGCCATGCCGACGCCGCGCCGCTTCACGCCGTCGCCCGGCTTGCCGCG
>CAZCGG010000105.1:13486-14549 GCA_964498135.1 uncultured Candidatus Moduliflexus sp. | reverse complement strand
TCGTGACAGGCAGGAATGTCTGTCACACCAATTATTTTCTCGGCTCTTTCCAGAATGGGTGTTCTTCGGAACAAGGCAGATAGACCAATTTATGATTGGCATTATTGCTTTTATAATCAATGCCGTTTAAAATAGGGAATTTGCCGTTGACCTTCTCAGCCGATAATTCTTCGGTCTGTTTCCCTAAATTTCGCACAAAATTGCCATTTTCAATGCGAAGAATCATCCATTCTGTTCCAGCCGGTTCAATGTCTTTCCAATAATTCTCTGTTTGTCCATTAAATGTTTTCACCGGCAAAAGATTCAAGAAATTCCAATCAATTAAGTTTGATAATTGTTGATTAATCTGAGGTTTATCAAAGAATAAGTTTCGAGCCTCTTTATGCATCAAAACAGCCATGATAACTAATGGCTCATATTCAATAAAAGCATTATAAAATCGAATAATATCAACCGCTAACAATTTATGGTAAGTTTTGACAAGATGTTTGATTGAGGCTTTGATAAAGGCAAAATCCTTCCGACCTTTCTCAAGATGTTGTAATATTTGATATTTATATTGATTAAACAGGGTTTCCCCTAAAATATTTTTTACATCTTGCCATAATTCAGTAAGAGTGATATATTTTTTATCTATTAAAGTGGTAAATTTTTGAAAATTACCGTTTAGGCCGGCTAACGCCTCATAGCTCTTTTGGCTGATTAACAGATAATCAGGGGTTAATGATTTCAACAAATCTTCATATTCCTTATGATACGTATTGATCACCTCTTCGCGCTTGAAATGCTTCTCACTCAAGTCATCCAACAAGCGCTGATGTTCTTTCTTTAATTCAATCGCGCGAATGATTTCCTGCGTCTGTTCTTGGTTGTCGTGCATCTCGAAAATCGTGATCAACTGTCGCGCAATGTCCGCGTCATTTTTCGCGGAAATCGCCTGAATCTTCTCGCTGTGCGCCTGCAACCCCCTGACGGTCATCCAGCGGTGCAGCAAGCCGCTATGGTAATGCTCCAACAGGTCTTCGATATTGAAATGATCGCGCAGTTCTTCCAATGTTCTGAC
>CAZCGG010000105.1:0-13386 GCA_964498135.1 uncultured Candidatus Moduliflexus sp. | reverse complement strand
GCTCCAACAGGTCTTCGATATTGAAATGATCGCGCAGTTCTTCCAATGTTCTGACAGGCGCGCCGTCCATCATCAGATTGAATTTGATTGTTTTTGCCATGATTGTTTTCTCCTCATTTCACGCACCCCACCCCTGCCCCTCCCCTGAATCAAGGGAGGGGAACGTAATATTTCTTTTTCCCTCTCCCTTGATTCAGGGGAGGGGCAGGGGTGGGGTCTGATTTACCAATTCAACGGGTTCCATTTGCTTTTCGCAAAGGATTTTACCGCATTTTTCACGCCTTCCACGACGGTTTTGACGGCGGATTTCGCCACTTCCGCGACCTTTTTCACGCCTTGCGCCAAATAGCTCCCTACTTTGTCGCCCGCGAGTTTGCCGACAACGCCCCCGGCTACCGCGCCGACGACTGTGCCGACCGAGCCGAACACCGCGCCGATTTTCGCGCCGATAGCCGTGCCTTTGGCCCAGCCAATCGCCGACGATTTCCATTTGACGAGCGTGCTGGCTACGGCGGTGGTGCGGTCATAGACATATTCTATCGCTTTGAGCGGCGTCGTTTCGCCGGTGCCGACTTTATACGCCGCCTTGACCGTGCTGAGTCCCATATCCACCGCCGCCGAGATTTCTGTCAAGCCTGTTTCGGCGGACAGCGAGAAGACGCCGACATGTTTGGCAATCATCGCGCCGACCGACACGACTTTTTTGAGATTCCGGTCACGCGCCGCCCCTAACGGATCGCTGAAAAAATTTTTGACCGCGCCGATTTCCTGAAAGGTTTTCTCCGTATCTTTCTCGAATTCGTCCGAAAAGACGAGCGTTGTCAGCGTGGCGACATTCTGCAAGCCGCCGACAAGATGATCAACCGCGATCTGCGCGTCAACAGGATGATCAAGGCTGTATGTCGGCAGCGGCGCGGCGATCTGGGCGTCCTGCTTCGTTGTTTTGCGAAAAAGATGCGTGGCGGCATCCGCGACCGAATGCTGAATGTCCGTGATAATTTCGTTTCGCTTTTTTCCCTTTTCCGCGCTGAGAAATTCTTCCAGAATGCTTTTCAGCCAATTCGCCCGCGACGTGCCGCGCTGCTCCGCCTCGCGCAGCGATTGATATTCCTCGTCAATCCGGTCAATCGTATCGCAGACGTCTGTCGCCGTGACCAGCGCGGCGCTTGCGTCTTCGAACGTCTTAAGTTCCAGCATGTAATCCGCGCAGAACTGCTTGACATCTTTGGCGTCGTGCTGCTTATCATACGATAAAACAATCTCTGTCAGAATTTTTTCGAATGATTTTTTCTGCTCGTCAGAAAGAAATCCCTCCCGCAAAATCGTCTGTTCCGTGTTCATAAAATCTCCCATGTAAATCAGGAGCGCGAAATCTCGATTTCGCGGTCAAATCAAGATTTGACACTCCTGAGAACTCTTAAAAATTAACGTTCCGATGTGCTATATTCAAGGCTGAACCGGCAGCGTGAACTTGAATGCTGAGCCTTTGCCGAGTTCGCTCTCAACCCAGATGCGGCCATGATTTTTTTCCACGAATTCCTTGCAGAGCAGCAGCCCCAACCCCGTGCCGGTTTCGCCATGCGTGCCGGTTTGCGTGTATTGCGCATCCAGCCGGAAGATTTTCGACAGTCCCTCTTCGCTCATGCCCGCGCCCGTATCCGTGACCGCGACTTCCACCGCGTCGCCGTCCCTGCGCGCGCTCATCTGAATTTCGCCGCCCGCGTTCGTGAACTTCAAGGCGTTCGACACAAGATTCCGCAGCACGGTCGTGATCATGCTGTAATCGGCATAGGCGGGCGTCTGCGACGGAATGGCCGCATGAAGCCGAATCCCCTTCTGCTCGGCTTTCGGCAAAAATAGGTCGGAAATATCGAGGGCGATGTCACGCAGATCAAATTGCTCCGGCGTGTATTCCATTGCGCCGCGCTGCATACGCGCCCAACTCAGCAGATTTTCAAGCAAGCCGTGCGAGCGTTCCGCAATCGCCCGCAATTTGAAGGCGTATTCGACGATCTGTTCTTTCGTGAGGGCGTCCGCCGAATCGGTCATGCGCTGCGCATAGCCGAGCAGCGTGCTGAACGGGCTGCGGAGGTCGTGCGAAATAATCGAAAAAAATTTGTCCTTCCCGGAATTGGCGTCGCGCAATTGCGCGTTTTTCTGCAGAAGCTCGATTTTCTGCGCCTCTAATTCCGCCGTCCGCTCTTTGACCTGCTGCTCTAAAATGACATTCATGTCTTTCAGCAGCCGGTTCTGCTCTTCAAGCTGCTCATTTTGCTCGTATTTTCGAATCGCCTCCGTAATCGTCAGCCGCAAATGCGTCGGCTCCCAGGGCTTGGCAATGTATTGATAAAGATTGGCGTGATTGACGGCGTTCGTCACGGCGGCGATGTCGGCTTGGCCGGTCAGCAGGATTTTCAGCGTCTTCGGGGCGATCTCATGCAGGCGGATTAAAAATTCGTCCCCTTTCATTTCCGGCATGATATGATCCGAGAGGACGACGGGAATCGTGTAGCCCTCTTCGCTGAGTTCATTGAAAATATCGAGGGCGTCCGCGCCGCTTTGCGCGATTTCGATGAGATACGAATCGTGAAACGCCTGATTCAATTCGCGCTGAAGGCTTTTGAGGACGATCAGTTCATCGTCCACGCATAAAATGACTGTGTTCGTCATGCGTGTATATCCTTTTGAAAAACTGACAGAAAAAATACGATTTTACCGCTCCCTCTTCTTTGCTCAGGCCGCCTTTGAGCAGAT
The DNA here is from genome assembly GCA_964498135.1 of uncultured Candidatus Moduliflexus sp. GTDB lineage: Bacteria > Moduliflexota > Moduliflexia > Moduliflexales > Moduliflexaceae > Moduliflexus. Next base: position 10,632 of record CAZCGG010000105.1, on the reverse strand, counting down.
GTTCCATGACGTTGCGCGCTTTCTGGCGGTCAAAGTCCGCCACTTCCCGCGCCGCGATTTTTACGATGCGGCGATAAGAGATGCAACTAAAACCGCTTTGGCCGTTAAACGTGCGCATGATTGCCGGATTGAACGCGAATGTCAAGCAGGATGTCAAGTTTTTTCTCAGGACCGCCCGCTCGCGTGATGATGCATGAAAACGGAAGCGGCGCATTTTTTTTATTGACGAAAGTGTCCGCAAGCAATATGAATTGAGGTGTGCAGTTCTGTTTTTTCGCATAGAAAGGGAGGCATCATTGTCGAAAATTCACGCTCAAGGTTCTTGCGGCGGCAAAGGAGTCGCGGCGTCACGCGCGGCGGCTGCGTGGCCGTCCTGAACAGTTCGAAACCCTATGAATGAATTTCGTGGAAGCATTGTGATTATCGGGGCATCCGCCGCAGGCATCACGGCGGCGAAACAGATTCGCAAGGCCAATGCCGAGGCCGAAGTGATCGTGTTCACCGAGGAGCCGCATTTCCCGTATTTCCGCCCGTTTCTGACGGAATATCTGTGCGAAACGAGCGTCATTCAGAAAGACAATTTTTATTTGAACCCGGAAAAATGGTATCGAGACAACCGGATTGACCTGCGTTTGGCTGAAAAAGTCACGAGCATAGATCCCGCCGCCAAGACCGTCAGCACGGCGAAAAGCGGAAGCGTCGCGTATGAGAAATTGATTCTCGCCAACGGCAGCGCGCCGTTCGTCCCAAAGCCGGAATTGCTGCAAAAAGAAAACGTCTTCGCCATTCGGACGCTGGACGACGCGAAACATGTGGAGCAATTTTCTAACACCGTCAAACGCGCGACGGTCATCGGCGGCGGCGTCTTGGGCATCGAAACGGCGGACGCGCTGGTTCAAAAGGGGCTGCGGGTGACGGTGATTGAATACGTCAAGCGGATTTTGCCGATTCAACTCGATGAAGAAGGCTCGGAAATTTTTCAGGCGATTATGCAGAAAAGCGGCGTTGAATTGAAATTGGGGACACTCGCGCAGAATTTCGCCGGAACGAACCGCGTCACGGCGATTGGCCTGCAAACCGGCGAGGAAATTCCGACCGACATGGTCGTCTTCTGCATCGGCGTCCGCGCCAATTTGGAATTGGCGAAATCGTGCGGATTGACGACGAATCGGGGCGTTGTGGTCAACGAAAAAATGGAAACGAATCTGCCTGATATTTACGCCTGCGGCGACGTGGCAGAGTGCGGGCAAAACGTCTCGCTCTGGACGGTTGCCGTTGAACAAGGCAAAACAGCGGGGCTGAACGCTATCGGCGAACCCGCTGCGTTCAGCCCGATCAGTTTCCCGACGCGCATCGAATCGTTTGACACAAAGGTCTTTTCCATCGGCGATCTCGGCCATCAATGCGCAGCGAAAGAATATGTTGCGCTGCGTCGGCGCAGCCCGGATGAATATATGTACAAGCAGCTATATTTTAAGGGCGATGCCGTGACGGGCGGCGTGTTGATTGGCGACGTGAAGAAAGCGACCGCGCTTTCCAAAGCGATGAACCGCGCTCTTTCGAAGGAGGAAATGTTGATATTGATGGAATGAGTATATTGACAAGAGCATGAATTTTTCACAGGACTTACGCACCCCACCCCTGCCCTCCCCTCAATCAGGGGAGGGAGACAACAGAAAACGAGTTCTCCTCCCCTGATTGAGGGGAGGGGGCGGGTCTGCGTAAGTCCTGCTTCCTTAGAACTTATTCATAAAGAACAATCGCTCTGGTAGCCCCGCCCTACGTGGCGGAATATTGGCGCACATTCCCGCCACGTATGGGCGGGGCTACCGTGTTGTTCATGATCTTTTAAAACAGCCTCTGACAACTCTGTCCATAACCTTTTCTGTCAATACATCCAGCGCAATTCTGCGGACTGTCAATAGGCCAACAGAAGTTTATGTTTCTTTAAAATATCCTGATAGACGCCAGTTTCTTTAATCCTTCTCAAGGCTGAATTGAATTTGGCTAACAGATTTGGCGCATCGGGATAGCGTTTGGACGTGATTAAAAAAATTCCCGATTCATTTAAGGGCTTCCCCAATGTAAAAAAATTTCCGGCTTCTTTGGGAGGAAACAAGGTTTTGATGAGATGCCAGCCGAGAACCTCATCGGCGGGAATCAGATCAACTCGGCCTGCGTTCAGCTTGCGGAAATTCTGCTCTTCTGTCGGAACAAAATCCACGTCAAGCCCCGCCTCAAGAAACGGCTGCTCATAATAATACCCCAGCACCCCGCCGATTTTATAGCCTTTCAACTCGCGCAACGCTGCGTAAGAAATCTGCTGATGTCTTCCATCGGGACTGTACGCAAAAAATTTCGATTGCCTGTAAAATAATGCCTCAGAAAAATAGAACTTCTTTTCCCGTTCCGGCGTAAAAATATACGGAATCGCGCCCCACGCTTTCAATTCTTCTACGGCCGCTTCGCAACGCCTCCACGGCATGAATTGGAACTCGAACATCACGCCCATTTCCTTCGCCACCTCAAGGAAAATGTCGGTCAGAAAGCTTTCTTCCGGGCGTTCGCTGACATACGGAGGATTTTCGCCGGTTGCGATGATGAGCGTCATGTCAGCCGCGCCTATTGCCGCATACCCGAACACGCATACACTCAGCATGAGAAGTTGTTTGCAAGCGAACATGCGTTGAATCTCCTTGTCAGATTGGCGCACTCACGCGGCGGAGGGACTCTCTTCTGGCAATTCGGCTTGAGGCGGGTGGAGCAGGCTTTTGAAGAGCGCATCCAGCAGATGCTCGTTCACGCCTTTGGCCGCCAGCGTTTCCATGATGTTCCGCATCTCCGGATCCGCTGCAAGCTGCTCTGCGGTGGGCGCCGCGGGAAGCGTGAAAAACGCGACTGTCTCCTGCAACTGCTTTGCCTGATCCGCTAACATTTCCGCCGAAGCCGCCAACTCCTCCGAAGTCGCCGCGTTCATCTGCGTCAGTTGATCCATTTGCTGCATCGCCCGGCTAATCTGTTCCCCTTCCAATGATTGTTCCGCGGTCGCTGTGCTGATGTCCTGCATGAATTCGGCGGTCTTCTGAATATTCGGCACAAGCGTGGCTAACATATTTCCGGCTTTCTGCGACACGTCTAAACTGGAATGCGCCAGTTGGTCAATCGTTTCCGCCGCGCGTCCGGTGGTGGCGGCTAACTCGCGCACTTCATGCGCGACCACGCCGAACGCTTTGCCAAAATCTTCCGCCCGGCTCGCCTCAATCGTCGCGTTTAACGAGAGCAGCCGCGTCTGTTGCGCAATGTCTTGAATCACCGAGATTTCATCCGCGATTTGCTGCATCGCCACAATCGTTTCCGCGACGACCACGCCGGTTTCTTTCGCGTAAGCGACCGCCTGATGCGCCAGCGTTTCGGTTTGCTTCGCGTTCTCGGCGTTCTGCCGGATGTTTGCGGTCATTTCCTCCGTCGAAGCGGCGGCTTCCTCCGTGGACGCCGCCTCTTGAGATGTCCGACGCGACAAGCCTTCCGCGCTCTCGCTCAATTCCTGACTGCTTCTGACGACGGCCAACACCACGTTTTGAACTTCGCGCACCACGTTGGTCAGTTTGCGGCTCATGGCATTCAGCGCGAATTTGATTTTGTCGAAATCGCCCGCATATTCTTGAGTGATCTGCTCAGGAATCACGCCTTGCGAAAGTTGCTCAAGCATGCCTGTCGTGGCGGCAATCGGCGCGACAAACGCCTCAATGAGATGATTGATGCCCGCAACCAAATCGCGCCAATTTCCAGAAAACTCCTCGACATTCCCCCGCGTCGAGAGTTGGCCTTCTTGAATCAACTGAATCAGGGTGTTCAACTCTTGCAACACGCGGCGAATCGTCTCGCGCATCGTGCGAAACGCCTCCGCCAATTCCCCGATCTCGTCGTGCTGGCGCAGCGTCACCTCATGGCTGAAATCGCCGTTCGCCATGCCTTCGCGCAACACCGTGATCATCTGGCGAATCGGCTGGCTGATGGACTCGGCAAAGACGATGGACAACGGAATGATGAAGAGGATGCACAGCAGCGCGATCCCTGCCAATATCTGGATAATCTGCCACGTATTCGCCCGCGCAATCTCCTGCGAATACAAGGCTGCAATCGCGCCCACGTAAGTATCTTCGACATAAAAGGGCAGAATCGCCTGAAAATAATCGCGCCCCTGAATCGTCACGTTGTTCAGCGTAAGCGCGTTCAGGCTCAGGTCGCGCGTTGGCGTGTTGGCAAACATGGCGGGATCAATCGTGACGTACGCGGTCATCTCACCGATGCTCAGGGTGTTCTGGAGAAACACATTCACGCGCGTCTCGGTTAATTCGGCCAATCGGCTGACAAATTCCTGTTTCAACGGGCAAATCATCCGCACCGTTCCCATCCGGGTAGCTTCCATTTGCCGGGTTTTCGGGTTTAACGCTCGGCCCTCAATGGTGGCATACGCGACAAGGCAGAGAAATTGCTCCACCTGTTCGAGTCGGTCAAGTTCCCCGATTGGCAGGGCTGCGCCAAACGTCGTCGAGACGCCGTTCACGCCCGCCTGCTGCGTCCACGCATAATCTGCGTCTAAGCGTTTTTCATGCGCGTCTAAGGAAACCGTTTGAAATACCGGCGACGGAAACCCTTCCGCATACCCCAATTGCCCGGCGTTCTCGGTCAGCATCGCAAATGTCATGAGGTCGCCGTTCGCATCATATATCATCGTTTTCCATGCTCCGGCCGTCCTCCCGATTTGGTAAGTCAGCGCGGCTAATTGGCGATACGTGCCTTGCACGGCGGGATTGCCCACTTTCAGTTTGCCGAATTGGGATAAATACTTGACGGTTGTGCCGATTTCTTCGGCGGTCGCTAATTGGCTGGCGGCATCGTGGATTCCCTTCTGGCTGTAGGCGAGTTCGTTCAAAATGACCTTAAAAGCTTTTCGAAGCAGATCATGCGATGCGGCAATATGCTGGCGATTGATGAGATAAGCGGTCGCAATGGCCGAAAGGAGGACGGTAAACGCGCTGATGCTGACTGCGCCGACAAGAATTTTATTTTTGAGCCTCATGTTCTTCATGCGTTCTCTCATCGTTTATGCCATTTAGAACTTATCCATCCATCACCGTAGAGACGCACGGCCGTGCGTCTCTACGGGAGAGAGGTTCTTGCAACGGTTCCCGATTTTTTTTAATTCGGCCATTGTTCTTTCGGGAGATTCTTATACACCTCTTCTACCGGGTGAAATCCGCTTTTAATCACCACGTCCACGATATTCGACGCATCCACCGGATAAATTTCGGGCATCACGGCGGGAACATCCTTGAATGTATTGTTCAGCGCGCCATTGAAAGTCGGCTGCTGCCCTTTGATCAAGGCAATCGCCGTATCAATTCCCGCTTTCGAGAGACTGGCTAAGGGTTTATAGATCGTCATCGTCTGCGTGCCTTCCACGATGCGCTGACACGCGGTGACATCAGCGTCTTGTCCTGACACGCCGACCTTTCCGGCTAAATCGTATTGGCCTAACGTCTCGACGGCGGCTTCGGCCAACCCGTCGGAACTCGTCAGGATGGCCTGAACATTTTTATCCGTGAGCTGAAGCGCTTGTTCGGCGTATTTGGCGGCCTCAATCGGCGACCAATTCGCGCACCATTCCTCGAACGCCACCGTCACATCCCCTTTCTCAATCGCGGGCTTCAGCACGTTCATCTGCCCTTGATACACAAGATTCGCATTGTTATCCGTTTTGCTCCCTTTGAGAATCACGTAGTTGCCTTTCGGATATTTTTTGAGCAGATATTCCGCCATGTACTCGCCGACTTTGATGCTGTTAAACGAGACATACGCGTCAACATCAGCATTCAGAATCATCCGGTCATAGGCGATTACCGGCACGTTGACCTGATGCGCGCTCTCCACAATCGCCGCCGCGACTTCCGCGTCTTGCGCCACGACTAACAGCGCTTGAATCCCCTGTCCCAACATTTCCTCTGCCTGCGCGACTTGCCGCATGGCATCATTATCCGCGCCTAACACGACTAATTCGACGTTGCCAAGCTCTTTGGCGTAGGCTTCCATCATTTTCCATTCCCTGAGCCAGCGCTCCCGTTGCAATGAGCCAAAAGAGACCCCAATTTTGACGCTTTCTTGCGCAAAGGCCATCGACGCGATCATGCCGAACGCCAGCGCGCAGAACAACATCGCTATCGCCAATCCTGATTTTCGCAGCGCGTTCATCGTTTTTCCTCCCTGATTAATCCCTTGCAGGCAATATTCATGCCGACAAGGAATGCTGTGTGATTTGACGTTATTTTCCAGCGACTGATGCGCGAAAACGCATCAAGTTGCGATCATAACGAGCTTCATTCTTTTGTCAATCAGATTTTATGAGAATCGCCGATGCGAGGATGAATATTGGCGCGATTGAAGATGGGCTTTTCGGAAAGAGGGGATCAGCGTCAACGCTGCCTTATCGCTGTTGACGCTGGACGGCTGAAAACGTGCGATTCGTTATTTCATGCCCCTGCCAAAATATCCAGCACGGCCTGATTCGGTGGAATGTCTCTCATGCTGTCGGCATAATGGGCAAAACGGATGATTCCGGCCTTATTGATGATCATTTGCGCCGGAAGGCGGCCAAGTTTCAGCAATTTCACTTCTTGTCCGTACAGATCAAGCACGCGATGCTCCGGGTCGGGCAGGCCGATGAATGGGATATGCTCTTGCGTCCAATGATGGGCGAACGCCTCCGGCGTATCCGGCCCAACCACGATGATTTCCGCCTCGCGCTCCACGAATTTTTGGTAATCTTGGCGCAACTGCGCCATGTGCCAACGGCAGAACGGTCAGGCAAACCCGCGATTGAACACTAACACGACCTGCTTGTTTCCCTTGAATGAGGAAAGCGTCACCGCATTGCCGGTCGCGTCATTCAACGTGAAATCCGGCGCAGGCAGATTCACTTGCGCTTTTGGCATGACACAACCCTCCCTTGTTTTTGCCGCAGATTTTCACAGAGGTCTTCTTATGTTCTGCGAAGATCTGCGGCAAATAAAAAAAAGCCCGGCGCGTTTGACGCGCCGGGCTGCTTGGCAGTTTACACGATGTCGGAGAAATCGAGTCCTGCCAGTTTTTTGTAGTATTTGTAGCGTCCCATCATGTCGCGTTCCGCCTTTGCAAAGGCTTTTTCCGCGATAGCCGGGTACTGTTTCTTCAACGAGCTGTAACGAACCTCGCTCTTCAGGAAGTCTTGGAACGTGCCGTCCGGGTCTTTGGACTCGAACACGAACGGGTTTTTCCCTTCGTTCTTCAGGAGCGGATTGTAGCGATACAATGACCAGTAGCCAGACTGCACCGCCCGTTTCGCTTCGTTAATCGAATGCGTCATGTTGATGCCGTGATTGATGCAAGGCGCATAGCAAATCACCAGCGATGGCCCAGGATACGCTTCGGCTTCTTGGAAGGCTTTGATCGCCTGATTCATGTTCGCGCCCAACGAGATGGAGGCGACATAGACATAGCCGTAGCTCATCGCCATCATGCCGAGATCCTTCTTGCTCTGCTCTTTGCCGGTCGCGGCGAACTTCGCAATCTGGCCGGTCTGCGACGCTTTCGAAGCCTGTCCGCCGGTATTGGAATAGACTTCCGTGTCAAGCACGAGGATGTTCACGTCCATGCCAGAGGCAATCACATGATCCACCCCGCCGTACCCGATGTCATACGCCCAACCGTCGCCGCCGAAAATCCAGACCGATTTCTTGGCGAAATAATCCTGTTTTTCCAACATCTCCGCCAAGACCTCTTTTTCCCTGCCAGACGCGCTTGCGGCGGCGGCGGGCAGTTTGGCTTTGATTGTCTGGCTCAGTTTCACGGATTCATCCGCATTTTTGTAATTGCTCAGCCAGCTTTCAAGCGCGGCGCTCAGTTCGCCGTCAAGCTTGAAGGAGCGGGCTTCTTCAGTCAGCAGAATGAGTTTGTCGCGGGTCTGCGAAATGCCGAGATACATGCCGAGGCCGTATTCTGCATTATCTTCGAACAGCGAGTTTGCCCACGACGGGCCGTAGCCGCATTTGTTCACCGTGTACGGGCTGACAGGCGCCGTGCCGCCGTAAATCGAGGAGCAGCCGGTCGCATTCGCCACCACCATCCGGTCGCCGAACAACTGCGTGACGAGTTTGACATACGGCGTTTCGCCGCAGCCCGCGCACGCGCCAGAGAACTCAAACAACGGTTGCTGGAATTGGCTGCCTTTGAGGGTGAATTTGCTCATCACCTCATCTTTGACCGGCAACGTCTTGAGATAATTATACTGTTTGTCTTCCTGCTCAATCATGTCTTCCATCGGCGTCATCACCAACGCCTTGGTTTTCGCCGGGCAGGTATCCGCGCAGCTTCCGCAGCCCGTGCAATCGAGCGGCGAAATCTGGATTTTGTATTTGTAGCCCGCGACTTCTTTGCCTTTCGCTTCGACAAGCGGTGTTCCGGCAGGAGCTTTTGCGGCTTCGTCGGCGGTCAGCAGGTAGGGGCGAATGACGGCATGCGGGCAGACCAGCGAACATTGGTTGCACTGAATGCAGTTCTCAGGAATCCATTTCGGCACGTTGACCGCGATGCCGCGTTTCTCGAATTGCGTCATGCCGGTCGGGAACGTTCCATCGGCCTTGAACAAGGACGAAGGCAGCGTGTCGCCTTTCTGAATTGCAATCGGCGTCAGGATGTCGCGCACGAAATCATTCGGATAGACCGTCTGCGCGCCGCTGTCCACCGCGTTCGCCCAATCTGCCGGAACGGTAATTTTGACCAATTCGCTCGCGCCGCGATCTACCGCCGCGTTGTTCATATTGACAATCGCGTCGCCTTTTGACCCATACGTCTTTTTCACCGCGCCCTTCATGTATTCCACCGCTTTGGCGTAATCGGGAATGACTTTCGAAAGCTTGAAGAAGGCGGATTGCAGCACCATATTGATGCGATGGCCTAAGCCGATTTCTTCGGCGACGTTGTAGGCGTTAATGATATAGAATTCTACATGCTTTTGGGCAATCACTCGTTTGAGCGAAGCCGGGAGTTTTTCATTCAGTTCTTCCGGTTTCCACACGCAGTTCAGCAAGAACGTGCCGCCGTCTTTGATCCCTTCCAGCACGTCGAAGCGCGTGGCATAGGATTGGCTGTGGCAGGCGATGAAATCGGATTCCGTGATGAGGTAATGCGATTTGAGTTCTTTGGGGCCGAAACGGAGATGCGACACCGTGATACCGCCGGATTTCTTCGAATCGTAGGCAAAATAGCCTTGCGCGTACATGTCGGTATGATCGCCGATGATCTTGATGGAGTTCTTGTTCGCGCCGACCGTGCCGTCTGAGCCGAGTCCCCAGAATTTGCAGCGAATCGTTCCAGCCGGTTCTGCCGGAATGACTTCTTTCACCTCAAGCGAGGTGTGCGTCACGTCGTCCGTGATGCCGACCGTGAAATGATTTTTCGGGGAACTCGATTCAAGATTGACGTAAATCGCTTTCACCATCGCGGGAGTGAACTCTTTGGAACTCAGGCCGTAGCGTCCGCCGATGACCAGCGCGTCTTTCTTGCCCGCTTCATACAGCGACGACAAAATGTCTTCGTACAACGGCTCGCCGAGCGACCCAGGTTCTTTGCAGCGATCCAGCACGGCGATTTTCTTCGCTGAGGCCGGAATGACGGCCAACAAGCGTTCTGGCGACCATGGGCGATATACGCGCACTTTGATCAAGCCGTATTTTCCGCCGCGAGCGTTCAAGTAATCAATCGTTTCTTCCACGACATCCGCGCCAGAACCCATGCAGACAATCACGCATTCGGCGTTCGGATCGCCGCAATAGTCGAAGAATTTGTAATTTCTGCCGGTCAATTCGCCGACCTTTTTCATGTTCGCCTCGATAATGTCGGCGAGTTGGTTATAATATGGGTTGGCGGCTTCTTTCGCTTGGAAGAAGATGTCCGGGTTTTGCGCCGTGCCGCGCATTTCCGGCTGTTCCGGGCGGAATCCGCGCGCTTTGAAGGCTTTAATGGCGTCATGATCCACGAGTTTCGCCATGTCGTCGTAAGAAATCATCTCGACTTTGCAAATTTCGTGGGAGGTTCTGAACCCGTCGAAGAAATGCAGCGCCGGCACGCGAGACTGAATCGCGCTCAAATGCGCCACCGTCCCGAGATCCATGACTTCCTGATTGTTGGCAGAGGCCAGCAGCGTCCAGCCGATTTGCCGCGTTGCCATCACGTCGGAATGATCGCCGAAAATCGAGAGGGCATGCGCCGCGAGCGCGCGCGCGGACACATGAAACACACCCGGCAGCAATTCGCCCGCGATTTTGTACATATTCGGAATCATCAGCAGCAACCCCTGCGAGGCGGTGAACGTCGTGGTTAACGCGCCGCCGACTAATGAGCCATGCACCGCGCCCGCAGCGCCGGCTTCGGATTGCATTTCACAAATTTTCACCAATTGACCGAACATGTTTTTCGTGCCTTTTGCCCGCATTTCATCAGCGATTTCACCCATCGTTGAGGAGGGCGTGATCGGATACAACGCGGCTACGTCGCTGAACGCATACGCAACATGCGCCGCAGCGGTGTTGCCGTCAA
>CAZCGG010000104.1:12938-14656 GCA_964498135.1 uncultured Candidatus Moduliflexus sp. | reverse complement strand
ACGCCCATCGCGCTCGCCGTGACGAGATCATGCGACGACAGAAAGCGGTACATCGAAATCGGCATGGTGGCGAGATGCGGGCGATACAGCAGATACGTCGCGCCCATTTCGCCGATGGATAGGGCGAAGGCGAACGTCGCGCCGACGAGAATGCCCGGCGCGATCATCGGCAATTCGATGAACAGGAACGTTTTCGAGCGCGTCGCGCCGAGGCTCATCGCCGCCTCCGTGATGTTCGGCGTGATTTTCCGCAGCAGCGGCGCGACCGAGCGCATCACGAACGGATACGCCAAAATGACATGCGCGAAGACGATGGCGTACCACGTCCCGGAAATCAGGAGCGGCGGCTTGTGAAAACTGCGGACGTAGCCGAGTCCGAGGCTGATGGATGACATGCCGAGCGGGAGCATCATCACGGCGTCGAAGAACGGCTTGTGCGGCAAGGCGGCGCGCGTGAGCAGCACGGCGATGCAGACGCCTAACGGCAGCGCGCAGAAGACTGTCATGCTGCCGAAAAACAGGCTGTTGCGGATAGATTGGAGCGGCGTCGTGCCTAAAATGGCGTGATATTTCATCGTAAAAATTTTGTGATACGCGGCGAAAGAAATCTGCGTCGCGCCGCCGTCATGCCGCGTCACGGAAAACCAGCAGACCGCCAGCATCGGCCCGACAATCAGCAGCAGCACGAGGCCGAGATACGCGCAGACGGCCAGCCCGCGCAGCGTGAACAGATCGCGGAGCGCGACGGCAGCGCTTGCAGCGCGGCGGCCGGACGCCATGCGGCCTGTTTTCGCGTTCAGATCGAGGACGTGCGCGTAAAAATACATGAAACTCAGGGAAAACACCGATTGGAGAATCGCTAATGCGCTTCCCATTTTATAATCGAGCAGCACGGTCATGAGCGTGTAAATCGTCACCTCGACGGTGGCGAATTTGACGCCGCCTAACACTAACACGATGGCGAAGCTCATGAACGAAAAAATAAACGTCAGCGCGGCGCTGGCGATGATGCCGGGCAGAATCATCGGAAAGGTGACGTGCCGGAACACCTGCCATTCCGACGCGCCGAGCGACCGCGCCGCGTCTTCGCTGTTCGGGTCAACCCGCGCCCAGACCGATGAGACGAACCGCACCACGACCGGGAAATTATAAAAAGCGTGCGCGAGGACAATCGCCCGCAGGTTGTATAAAATGCGCAGCGGCGGCGCGTCGAGATGCAGCAGCCGCATCAATCCAGCGTTCAGCATGCCGTTGTTGCCGAACAGCAGAATGAATCCCAACGAGACGATGATGGGCGGCAGGACGAACGGAACGGTCGTCAGCGCCTTGAGCAGCGTTTTGCCGGGAAAATCGAATTTCGTGACGAGATACGCGCCCGGCATGCCGATCAGCAGCGTCAGGAGCGTGCTGAAACACGCCTGTTTGACGGTAAAGAGCATGACGCGCTGATGATATGGCTCTTTGACCGCCGCCGCAAGGTAACGCAGGGTGAAATGGCCGGACGGCTCGATGAATCCCTCTTGCAGCATGGACAGAAGCGGGAAATAGAAAAACAGCGCGAGAAACAACATTGGAAACAGGGCGAGCGCGGCGAAAATCGGCAGCGAGATGGTTTGTGCGGCTTTTCCGGTCATGGCGTTCTCCGAGAGGATTGCAATTTCATCAGGACTTACGCACCCCACCCCAACCCTCCCCTCAAATCAGGGGAGGGAGACAAC
>CAZCGG010000104.1:10892-12838 GCA_964498135.1 uncultured Candidatus Moduliflexus sp. | reverse complement strand
CAGGACTTACGCACCCCACCCCAACCCTCCCCTCAAATCAGGGGAGGGAGACAACAGAAAAAGAGTTCCCCTCCCCTGATTGAGGGGAGGGAGACAACAGAAAAAGAGTTCCCCTCCCCTGATTGAGGGGAGGGTTGGGTGGGGTTTGCGTAAGTTCTGTTCATGTTAAAGCGAAACACCGTCGTTTCTTCAAAACGGAGTGGCGCGGCATACGGATTGTCAAGAAATTTTTGACGGCGGCGGGCTTTGTTCGCGTCTTGATGCCGCAAGTCCTCTTTTTTTCAGGCGCGCTGAGAAATGATTCAAAATGCCGCGCGAAAAAGATCGGTTCGCATACATTTTGCATATATTTTCATTGACAAGCCTATTTTTTTCCGCGCAAGATGCCTGCCAAGCGAAGAATCATCACGCAGCGCGGCTGCATTATTCAGGAGATGTTGCGCTTCTGTTGAGGCCAACTGAAAACTATCATGATTCCAACAACGAAAATTCCCGATATTCCTGATACGGCGACGGAGGAATATCTTCAAAAAGTCGAAGAAAAAATCCGGCAGCGCCTTGAATCCACGAATAGTCACGCGGTTGTCGCCCGGCTGAACGCCCTGCTTGAGGAAGTGCGGCAGCGGCAGGACATTTTGCGGCAAGAACGAATGCAGACTCTTGCAGAGAAGGCGTCGGCCGCGGAGATCAGCGACGAGGAAAAAGACCGCTTGAAAGAGCGATTGCAGGGCATTTCGGTGGAGATCAAGCAGCGCGCCGATTTTTCTCACGACACGCAGACGCTTTCTCCGCTCACGCCCGCCGTCAAAGACGCGTTTTCCGCGCAATTCGACGAGAGTGCGGAGATGCTGAATAATCCGGCCTTCATGGTGATGAAAGATCGCATGAAAGACATGCTGGCGGAAATTCAGCGACAGCGGCAGCCTTCGCCGGAAGGGGAAGAAGGGGTGCTGGATTTAGGCGAGGAAAGCGAATTTTCAGGCGAAACTGCGGCAGGGGATGAGCTCGCGGTCGGCGAAACCTATGAATTTCGGCCGAAAACTGAAGCATTCGAACTCGGTGAAGATTTCGAAGTCCACCTTGAAAGGCAATCCGCGCCGCCCCAAACCGATGAATTTGTTCTCGGCGAAGAATTCGAAGTCGCGCATCCGCCACAGACGCCGCCCGTCCAGTCTGAATTAGAGCAAAAGGTCGATCTGGAACTTTCAGAATTGGAGGTGCTGGAAAAAGAGGAGGAAGCGCTTCGGAACATTCCTGACTATTTCAAGCGCGCGCTGACGCGAGAAGAAAAAGAAGGCGACTTGACGTTTGAATCCGCCTGCCGGAGAATGAGCAAGGGGGAATCGCTCGTGCTGTTCGATCATCTCGAACTTTCGGAACGCGAACAGATGATGGTCTGGGCGTTTCACGAATATTTGCATCAAATGAAGGGCGTCAAACGTCAGCAATCTTACGACATGCAGCATTTGACCGCCCGCTCCATCCGCGAATTGGAGCAAATTTTCAAAACCTACCAGATTCAGGGCTATTTGCGGGCGGAATTGAACAATATTTATAATCGCCTCTTGAATTTGCGCGGGCGGTTTTCCGTGCTGCTGCATTAAATCCCGCTATCCGAGCGGCAGGTCAATCCGCGCAATCTGCGCCGGATTGTTCGCGCCAAGCCCCAGCCGCGCCGCCGTTGCCAGATACGCGACGCGTTCGGCGAGGGGCGCGAGGCTGTTTTGCCGCCGCTGCGCGTCAAGAATCGTCATGCCGACATAATCGAGCGCGACCGGATCCATGCTGGCGAGCAGTTGCCGGTTTATCCACTGCGGCGCTCCGTCCGGCCCGCCGTGATAGATTCCGAAAAGCGCGTCGCACACAATCAATTTCGTCTTCTCCCGAATCGTCGGCGCAAGATTGAGATTCGCCACATACGGATCGCAGCCGTTGCCGTGACATGC